>NZ_CATNHG010000091.1:0-47368 GCF_950097965.1 Bacillus sp. T2.9-1 | reverse complement strand
AGGTTTTTAAAAAAAGAAAAAAACGAAATTTTGATGAAAGAAAATGTTTAGAAAGCGGATACAAAATTAAAAGTTTTATTTTATAAAAAGGGAGCTAAAAAAACTCCCACAAAAACTTGACTCAATCATAGGGAAGGTTGAAGTTGACTTATATCCATTTCTAAGATATGATGTTTCTTGTATGTATTTGAGGTTTAAAAAGAATTTTGTAGAATTATGTGTAAGGTAACTAAGATATTTATAAGTAAACGGAACAGCTATATAAGAACATTCATGACAATTACACTCCAATTATCTTCAAAAACACATTTAAAATCCTTCCTATTGCGGATTAATCCTTCCATTATTTTTTTCAGAAATGTATTTTTGTGTTCTGCACAATTCACCCTAAATTCACACTGGCACGGCCTAGGAGCCGTAAGGATGAAAGAGAGGTAGGGCTTTCGTTGTTTTAGGCATTTACACCAATTAACTAGTATTCGTGTATTTCCCTTAAATATATGCATAGCTAATGTGTATTCATCATGATGGATACAGTAGTCAAAGGATCTTCTAAAACTGACTTTAAAATCAGTTTAGAAGATCCTTTTTTCATTTGCTTTAAAAAGCAGAAATGATCGGAAAATTTATTTCATTTAAAATAGAGCTATGATATGATACATAAGTACTTATCAATACATAGTGACTGACGACATAGATGGAAATAACCATATGGGAGCTGTGTATATGTATAGCCGGTCGTCTGGGCAGAAGAGCAGCAAAACGCACTTCTTTCTATAATTTACCAGGAGGTATATACATGTCGAAAAAACTGATTTTAGACGGAAATGTAGTAGCAAATGCAGTAAAGGATGACTTAAAAGGAAGAATAAGCGCTCTAAAAGAAAAAGGGGTAACTCCTTGCTTAGCAACAATATTAGTTGGAGATGATCCATCATCTGCTACATATGTTAGAATGAAAGGTAATGCATGTGCTAAACTTGGGATAGAATCTAGGAAAATCCACCTGAAAAAAGAAACAACAACAGAAGAATTGTTAGAAACGATTAACAGATTAAATAAAGATAAAGATGTCCATGGTATCTTGCTACAGCATCCTGTCCCAAGTCAAATAGATGAACGACAAGCATTTGAAGCAATTGATATCGAAAAAGATGTCGACGGTGTTACAAGTTTCGGTTATGGACAAACGGCCCTTGGTTTTGGGAAATATCCTTCTTGTACTCCAGCTGCTATTATGAAAATAATGGAACATTACGAAGTAGAAGTTAGTGGGAAACATGCGGTTGTCGTAGGTCGTAGTCCAATTTTAGGAAAGCCTGTATCTGCATTGCTCCTAAATGAAGATGCAACAGTAACAACATGCCATTCTCGTACGGTAAATGTAGAAAGCTATGTAAGACAAGCAGATATAGTTATTGCTGCAGTAGGAAAACCAAACTTTATTCAAGGAGACTGGATTAAACCAGGAGCAGTTATTTTAGACGCAGGCTATAATAAAGGCAATATTGGTGATGTGGATTATGAAGCTTGTATAGAGAAGGCTTCTGCGATTACACCTGTACCAGGAGGCGTTGGTCCTGTTACAATAAGCATGCTTTTAAAACACACGGTTGACTCAGCGGAAATAGCATCTCGTTAAAAAGAAGCTTTTCCTGTTGTATTTCCGAGAATAGTTTTGAAAACGTTATTGACAAAAAGCCAATAAGATTATATTATAAGTGTAACGCAATTAAGTTCGGTATATGTTTTATGGATAAGGTGGTCGTAGCTGCAATGTATGTAGGCGATTTTCTTCTACATCATTCCAGCTACGGCTTTTTCATGTTGAATGAGGTATCGATTCCTAAAAGTTATATTAGGTGCTTAGTGTGTAACACATTTTTGGAGGTTTTACAATGAACACAGGTAAAGTAAAATGGTTTAACGCAGAAAAAGGTTTTGGTTTCATCGAGTCTTCTGAAGGGCAAGACGTATTTGTTCACTTCTCTGCTATTCAAACAGAAGGTTTCAAAACTTTAGAAGAAGGCCAAGACGTAACTTTCGAAATCGTTGAAGGTAACCGTGGACCTCAAGCTTCTAACGTAACTAAAGCTTAATAAAAAATTAAAAAAAGGTGATGCCTTTCAAAATGCATCACCTTTTTTAATGATGTTTACAAGAACTTCTATAACAAAGATTATTTCATATAAACGCTTTGAAAAAATCATTTTAGAATGAAAGCATAATGTGATTTACTCACTGTCTTATTACATTAACTTAGCATTTATATAAAAATCTCCATCAACTTCATTATATTCATCCGTTAAAAAACCACATAATTTCCCACTAAAGTATGGTATAAAGGCTTTTAATTGATCCTATTTACCTTAATGTTTTGGAAAATGAAAAAAAGTGAAATAAAATGGAGAGTATATATTTATAACAAAATAAAACAATACACTCTAGGTTGGTATTTTCTAAACAATAATGTCCCTTATAATAGGGCGGTGTTTTAAGGTTTATATTAAAGAGTAATCATGCGCTAAAATTAGTGGAATCCATTCATTTAAAATGATAAAGATCCTATCCTACGACATTTATGGCCCTATATTCTAAGGAATATCAATCAACGGAGTACAATTACAAGGAGGAAAAAGTATTGACAACTTTTTCAGATTTTAAATTAAGCAGCAGTTTAGAAAAAGCATTATCAAACATGGGATTCGAAGAGCCAACACCTATTCAGGCACAGGCTATTCCAATTGCATTATCTGGTAAAGATATGATTGGACAAGCTCAAACAGGTACAGGTAAAACAACAGCATTTGGTGTGCCTTTACTTGAAAAAATTGAAGTTGGCAAGGCAGTTCAAGGGTTAGTTATTGCTCCAACAAGAGAATTAGCAGTCCAAGTAGCAGAAGAATTAAATCGTATCGGTTCTGTAAAAGGAATCCGCACATTACCAATTTACGGTGGCCAAGATATAAATCGCCAAATTCGCGGATTAAAAAAGAAACCAGAAATTATTGCAGCTACACCTGGTCGATTAATTGATCATATAGAGCGTAAAACAATTCGTTTACAAGATTTAAAAATGATTGTACTAGACGAAGCAGATGAAATGTTAAATATGGGATTTATTGAAGATATCGAAAGAATCTTAAGTGAAACTCCAGATTCTCGTCAAACACTATTGTTTTCTGCGACAATGCCAAAAAGAATTCAAAGCCTTGCAGAAAGATTCATGGTAGAGCCTGAAATCGTAAGAGTGAAAGCAAAAGAAATGACAGTAACAAACATCGAACAACATTATATGGAAGTGCAAGAGCGTCAAAAATTTGATGTTCTATGTAGCTTACTTGATATTCAATCACCTGAGCTTGCAATTGTTTTTGGTCGTACAAAAAGACGTGTTGATGAAGTAGTGGAAGGATTAATCAAACGTGGTTATTCTGCAGAAGGTATTCACGGCGATATTCCACAAGGGAAACGTGACCAAGTGATCCGTCGCTTTAAGGAACAAAGCATTGATATAATGGTTGCAACAGATGTTGCAGCAAGAGGATTAGACATTAGCGGTGTATCTCATGTTTATAACTTTGATATTCCACAAGATCCAGAAAGCTATGTTCACCGTATTGGTAGAACAGGACGTGCTGGTAAAAAAGGTCTTGCTATAACGTTTGTTACTCCTAGAGAGCTTGATCATTTACGTATTATTGAAAATGTAACGAAGAAATCAATGTCTAAAAAACCAATCCCTTCCCTTACAGATGTGTTAGCTGGTAACCAACAAGCTACCATTAATAAAATTACTAAAACTGTGGAAGAAAATGAGTATTCTGAATATAAGCGTGTTGCAGAAGGTTTATTAGAAGAAACAGATTCAGTAACATTACTTGCTGCTGCATTGAAGCTACTTACAAAAGAACCAGATGCTACACCAGTTAAATTAACAGCTGTTGAGCCATTGCGTTCAAGAAAGAAAGATAATCGTTCTGGTGGCGGTGGCGGTAACCGTAGACGTCGCAATGATCGTGGCGGAGAACGTGGCGGATATGATAGAAAACGCCCAAACTCTTCAGGTGATAGCAGAAGACCTAGAAGCCGTAACAGAAGCAAATAAATCCTATTCTTTTATCTAGAATACATTATTTTTCCGACAATAGATGGACGTTTAAATTTCAGCGTTTTAAATATGGAAAATTGGGTATACTAGTTAAATGAAGGGTATTTCATAAATATCCATGTTATTTAAATCTAGGAGGCAATAAGAAATGGCAACAGGTAAAGTAAAATGGTTTAATTCTGAAAAGGGATTTGGATTTATCGAAGTGGAAGGTGGAGAGGATGTATTTGTACATTTTTCTGCTATCCAAACAGAAGGGTTCAAAACTTTAGATGAAGGTCAAGAAGTTAATTTTGATATAGAAGAAGGTAGCCGAGGACCACAGGCTGTAAATGTAACAAAACTATAATCGTAATAAAGAGTCCTTTTAAGGGACTCTTTTTATTTTTTATAGAAAAGAAAACCCTGGGCTATGCCTAGGGTTCCAAAAAGCTTACAGCGTGGTATTAAAAAAGCTTCCTCAAGGTGCTAAAATATTTTTGGTTCGCCAACCGAAAATAAATAGCCAGGAGGAAGTCCTTATGTCAAAAGACAATAATAGTTTAGCACACACAACTTGGAATTGTAAGTATCACATAGTATTTGCACCAAAATATAGAAGACAAATAATTTACGGGAAAATAAAGAAAGATATTGGACAAATCTTACGTACCTTGTGTGAGAGGAAAGGCGTGGAGATAATAGAAGCAACAGCGTGTAAGGATCACGTACATATGTTAGTGAGTATTCCGCCAAAATTAAGTGTATCAGCATTTGTAGGATATCTAAAAGGAAAAAGTAGCTTGATGATATTTGATCGACATGCACAACTGAAATATAAATATGGAAATCGAAAATTTTGGTGTACAGGATATTATGTAGATACGGTAGGAAGAAACAAAAAGGTAATAGAAGAATATATACGTAATCAAATACAAGATGATATAGTCGCAGAACAATTAACGATAATGGAATATATTGATCCATTTACAGGGGAAGAAGTGAAGAAAAAGAAACGAAATAATTAGGAGAGAAGGCCTTTGAGGTCTGGCCAGTAGAAGTAGTACAAATGGCGAACCTTTCAGTAGCCCTTTAGGGTTTGGTCAGTAACAAAGGCTTTCAGCCGCAGAGAAAACCACCCGTTCTCACGGGTGGTCCTTATTTTTCAAGTTTTTTACTGGTTGCTTGTGAAAAGAAAAGTTCAATAAAAGTGAGTAATGGAGAGCAAGACACGCATCTGCAAGCTTTGTGATAATGTCTTAGAAGAAACACTGGGAAATCAACTATTCGAAAGAAATGATGGGTGAAACGAACCCCACTGGTCGTTTGTTTCACTTAAGGAAAGAGCTTATGTAATAAGAAAGGACAACTCTTTGCTAATTTCACTGTAATTGTATAAAATAATAAAGTAAAGAAAGAGGTGCATAATATGAAAGAATTTAAGGTGAGTTTCCATGCAGAAGATGGAGTCGATCAAATGGTTGTACAAAAACTAAGTGAGGACGATTTTAATCGTGCTACGAGTGGAGGTACTAGACAATTATTTGAATTAGATACAAATATTGGTTTTTTTATTTATTTTGATGCAGTGGATGAGGCAGGAAAAGAATCTTATTTAGTTCTTCAGTATGAAGAAGAAAATGAGGATCCATCTGCTTGCTATAGTTTTCAGCTAAAAGATTTCTATCAATTTGTAGCATTGCACTTAAATGATTTGCAATATGAAGAAGATGAGGAAGAGGATGAAGAAGAGTTTGGTCCTATCCACTATCTGGCGCATTTAATGCATCATATTGTAGAAGATGGAAAAACTGTTGAAGTTTAAGCTAAAAGAGAAAAGAACGGAAGGAGTGCATTCCTTCCGTTCTTTTCTCTTTTCTGCCTTAAATTTCTTCCTCCAAATAATGCATGTTGCAAAAGGTTTTTATTTCTTCCAGTTCATCGTCTTCTAAGCCATAATCTAAGTATTTATTTTCTAAGCTATTATAAAAATGATAATTAAGAATGCGAGAGACACCCTCATCTACTGAGAAAAGAACTTTTATTTGCAGATGGTCTTCTTCTGCTAATTCATCGTCTTCATCGAACTCAACAGTTAGGAAAAATTCGTAACGTTTTCCGATAAGAATGCCAGTTGGGTCTTTTATTTCCTCAATGGTATATTCTTTTATGTTCACTTAATAAACCTCCAATAATTCTTCGATAAAACAATTGATAATTTGGTCACCTCAAAAATAATATCATATTAAGTAGGGAATAGCTAATTGAAAGAATTTTTAATATCCAAAATCCTTTCAGAATTTGGGAAAGAAAGATAACTCGACATTTTATTAAAATAATGTTTGCATTAATGGTAGGAAGTATGGCATAATGAAAAGTTTGACTTTCATAAGTATTTATGTTATATTTAATATTAGTTTTTAGTTTAGATTTATATTTCTCACGCACTTGTTTAGGGATTATTTCTTGTGTTTTCTCTTGTTTACAAGTGTTTTTTATTTTATGGCGTTAAATTTTCTATGTGAAGTGAAGAATATAGTAATAAGAGATGTGGGTAGAAGCATGAAATAGAATGCGCAAACTACCTTTATCACATAGTTCATTTAACAAAAAATTAGCTTCCTGGAGGTGCTTCATTTGGCAATGGGATTTGGAAGAAGAAATAATGAAGAAATTGTTAAAGAAGAAGTGATGGTTTGGGATTGTACATCAGAAACTTGTAAGTGCTGGATTCGTGATAATTTTAAAAGCAGTGAGACACCAAAGTGCCCAATATGCGGAAGTGAAATGGTTAAAACAACTAGAGAACTTCAAGTAGTTAATAATAATAGCATCTATTCGAAATAAAAAGAAGAGGAATTTTCCAAAAGGATTGACCTCACAAGATTTGTTCATTCGATTGATAGTAATCGATTGAGAAATCTTGTATGGTCTAATCTTATCTGGAGAAGTCCTATTTTTTTTGTCTATTTTTTAATGCAAAAAAAAGAAGAAATGCCAATAAAGAGACATTTCTTCTGCCATTATTTATTCTGTTACTGGTGCATGCGAACTCTTAAGCAGTAAAGTTAAGCATTAACGGGATCAAAGAAGTTCCCCATAAAACAGTAATCCACGCTGCTAAAATCATTGCAAGTGTAGAAAAGGTTGCCTCTTGTTCTCCAAATTCCATCGCTTTTGATGTGCCGACTCCATGTGCTCCCATTCCAAGCGCTAAGCCTTTTGCTATCGGGGAGTGAAGGGATAACCATTTTATTGTATACGGCCCAATGATTCCTCCTAGAACCCCTGTGATAATCACAAATATTGTTGTTAGTGTTGGCAGGCCACCAATTTCCTCTGATACGACTATTGCAATAGGTGTAGTGATGGAACGCGGCAAGATACTCATTATAAAGTCATTGTTTAAATGAATCAAAATGGATAATAAATAAGAAGAAAAAATCGCGACCAAAGTACCTGTTGTAACGCTAATCATAATAATCGTAAAATATTTCTTTAACAAATGTAAGTTTTTATAAATTGGAACGGCGAAAGCAATTGTTGCTGGTCCTAATAAATGTGTTAATGGTTGTGCTGATTCCATATAAGTCGTTGCTGGAATACGAAAGATACTAATAAACGCAATTAGCAATATGGGGGTAATTAACAACGGATGAAATAATGGGATATTCCATTTTTTATAGCAGGCTTTAGCTATCCGATAAAGAACATAGGTTATAATGGTGATTATGATAATTTTCATTTACTAAAACGTCTCTTTCTATTATAAATTTTTTCAGCAGTAAAACCTGTAGCCCCCATTACGATAAAAGTACTTATCGCGATTAGTAGTACTGTTTCAACTCCTTTAACATTTAGAATTTCGTTGTAATTTACAATGCCGACAGCTGATGGAATAAAAAATAACAACAATTCTGCAAGCAGCCAAGCAGCGCCTTTTTCGACCCATTCAATTTTCACTAATTTAAGCTTTAATGCAATAAAAAGGACAATTAATCCAATCATTGAAGCTGGAATTGGTATAGAAACGATCAATTTAATTCCCATGCCGATAAAAAGAAAAACATGGAGGAATAAAATTTGACCAGCGATTATCAATATATTCTTCAATGGGCTCACCTTCTGTTATTCATTTGATGGAATAATATCTTCCATCTCCTTGGTATATGAATATCATACGCTTCTAATCGTTATTCGTAAAATACATAGTTATTATAGTTAATATAACTAAAAGTTATTGAAAAGCGAAAGCGAGAGAGTTGAAGAATATAAGGATAATTATTCATTATCAAGGACAAAGTCGATAAATCTTCTGCTGGCAACGGATAGATAGCGATCCTTTTTCGTTATGATAACGAGCTCCCAATTTGTAACAGGCTCTAAATCAATGAACCGAACTTGATTATTATTTGCTCGATTGCATATCGATTCCGGTAGTATGGAAATTCCTAGATTTGCAGCGACAATTTCCACCATAAAGTCCCATTGGGAGCTTTTGAAAATAATATTTGGTTCAAATCCTTCTTGAATGAATTTTTTCCTCATTATTTCATATAGAGCAAATTCTTCGCTGTAGAAAATAAATTCTTCTTCTTTTAATTCCTTCATATGAACTTTATTTCTACTAGCAAACCGGTGCGATTCTGGGACAATTAATTTTAATTCTTCCTTAACAAGTGGAAACACATGGTAATCTTCATCCGCTAAAGGAAGCACAGCAACCCCCATTTCAAATTCGCCTTCTTCGACACTTTTAACTACTTTGGCAGCGCCGTATTCCTTTATATTAATTTGGATGTTAGGATATGCTTTATGAAAAGCGGCAATTATTTTCGGGAAAAATAAACTTCCGATAATTGGCGGGAGCCCAATATTAATATTTCCTCTTGTTAAATTGGTCATATCATGGAGTGTGGATGACATTTCTTCCACTTGTGCAAGGATTTTTTGTCCATATTCAAAAACGACTGATCCCGCATCTGTTAGCTCATGTGTTTTATTTGACCGATGAATTAATGTTAAGCCAATCTCTGCTTCTAGGCTTTTGATTGCTTTACTAAGTGCAGGCTGTGATATATGAAGATTCTCTGATGCCTTTGTCATATTTTTTTGCTTAACTACTTCTACAAAGTAATGTAATTGTCTTATTTCCATCTTTCTTCCTCCTTTCATTACGGAAAATGGCTGCCTCTAATCAAGGAGACAGCCTTTTTGACCATAATTCATTATGTTGTAATAAACTCCTTATAATTGCCGAATAGTGTTTATTTCGGTATTTTTTTTAGCAAGGATAAATTTCTAATCATCGAACCGACAAACATCGTGCCAGCTCCTCCAAAAAGAAGTATTAATACTGTTTGCTTGCTAATAACATCAAGTGGATACAGTACACTGCCTAAGATTGCGAAAAAACCAATTAGCGATAAAAACCAACCAAATTTAGTCATAATAAACTTCCTGTCCTTTAAATAAAATGTATTAATAATTACCTATTTTACGCAAATTAGAAGCGAAGCACAACTATTGGCTAGTAGTTTGTCGAAAATTGTGGTGTATTCGTTCAGCTCCTAACACAATACTGGTAAAAAGGGCTGAATTTAATCGGCGATTTTATCAAGCCTGAAAGGAAATTACACGAAAGACTCGGATCATTTCATTCGGTTAGAAGAAAAAATTTATTCGCATTAAGAAATGATTTATTTTACAACTTCATTTTTAAAGTGCTACTTCTTTCTAACAGCTTGTAGGAACTGATGGAATTGATGAAAATAATTAGAGACACATTTATATATAAATACGGAGTAATTTTAAGTTTAAATGGGAAATGGATGTGGTATAAGTAGATTATCAACTTAAGAAAGGTGTGAACATCATGAGCATTTTTCACCAGTTAAAAGACAAGATAATCTTTATGCATAATTGGAAGGATAATTTAACTGCACACAAAAAATATGAAAATTTATACAAAAAAAATGCGACAGAAATGATATATCTTAATATGTACCGTTTAAAATCAAAAAAACAAAATGAACAAAAATAATAGACTAGGGTGAGACGCATCCTAGTCTTTGTTATGTTTCAAAATCATTTAGCTATATTTTCTATTATGCCATGGATGTTTCTTTTAAATAATCAGAAAAAACCTTTTGTACAAGAACTTCTTCTTGAATATCGTCCGAATTATGTAAATCCTTAATACAGACTACGTAAACAGATTTTACAAATAAGTGTAATGCTTCATCATCCGTTAATTTCTGGATTTTCTTTATTAGTTGAATATCAGTAATGTAATTAACGATACGATCAAGGAATTCCTTCGGGTAATCTTTTGGCTGCTTACCAGTTTCCTCTTGAAAAATTCCTCCTTGTCCTTCAATTTCGACATGACGTATTACTTTTTCTAATTCTTGAATACTGAATATCTCCATTGATTATACACCTCTTTCCCTCTAGTATTATAACAGGCTATTAAACAGTAGTAAATTGATGATTTTACACTATTTGAAAAAGCTTGATTTAATAGTCTTTCAGTGGTGTTATATAAAAGATTAGAAGAAAGATTAGGAAGGCTTTTTTTCCTATTTTAACTCCATCGTTATTCCTAAAATAAAGGAAAGTACTACAAAAAGAAAGTCAAAATGTTACAATAGTCTTTAGTCCATACCGAACGGGAAAAGCCTATAACTACATAAATGGAGGAAGATAGGTGTTTTAAACTCTTCCATATTAGAATAGGAGAAGTATAATAAATTTCAGCGAGAGGACTAAAGGGAAAATTCATATTTAATGGAAGTTTTCTAATTACATTTACGTTTATTTCGAAAAGGAGTAGTAATGGATAATAATAAGATGTATCATATGGTGAAAAATTTTCATGAAGCATTTGGACATGAAGTGGCAAAAGAACCTACTGCTATTGATGAAAAAACAGCTGTTAATCGAGCGGTTTGGACAGGAGAAGAATTAGTTGAATTTCTATATGCTACGGCTGAAGGAAATGAACAGAAATTCCAAGTATTATATAAACAGTTTTTACAAGGATTAGATAAAGCTGCTGATAAAATACTTACCCAAAAGAAACCAGTCGATGATAAATTAGTAGCACAGATGGATGCACTAACAGATGTTGAATATTTCAATCAAGGAAGTTTTGTCATTGCTGGTGTTGAGCCATTTCCTCTCTTTCAGATAGTGCAAGAAGCGAATATGGGAAAATTATTTGAAGATGGCAAACCACGCTTCAGAGAAGGGGATGGCAAGATTATTAAGCCACCGAATTGGGAGGCAGATTTTGCACCAGAAGGCAGATTAAAAGCGGAAATAGAAAAACAAAGAAAAAATAAATAGAAATAATGGGAGGAACTGAGAGTTGGTCAATACTGTAAAAGTAATAATGGCCACCAAAGTTCTTCCCATTTTTACTACTCAAATTATTGAAATACGGAAGTAGGAATCAATATGGATGGATTGCCAGAAACGTATGGACCTACTTCATATTGCTGGAATATTAGGACTATTCCTTTGTCAGATAAAAAGAAATTCGTTTCATTTGTTACTTTAAAGTCTGCAAATTCAGTAGAATCTGAATAAAATATTTCAGGATGTTTTTTCATATATGCTAATGCATAATTTGTTACCTTTTCATATTCTCGCTCTGATGTGAGAAAGTCATCTAATGTCAATTGATTTCCTGATTTCAAATCAAAATTATATGACGAAATAACCGTGTTTCCATGTGCACCACCAGTAAATTGATAATCATTAAATATGATGCTAAGTTTATTATTACTGTTGAATTTCACCTTGTAATTGGTAATGTATTCGAATTTACAAACAGATGGTGACTCTTTGCAAATTGGATCTGTTTTCATTTTTTCCATTTCTTTCATCCATTTAAAATATCTCTTATAAGAATGTTTGATATGCTGTAAAAGAATTTTGTTTACTTGATTTTGAGCTTTGTTATTTGGTGCGCTTATTAGCGTAGGATATTTGAGATTTTCGATATTTTTATATTGTTTTGTCATAACCACATTAGGTGTTTTAATCGCAGATGCAGGTATTGGTTGAATAGTAAAAATAAGTATATGTAAGACAGATAACGTAAGAATAAATAAATTCGTTTGTTTTTTCATAAAAATCTCCATTCCTTTCAGATAGTATTACTATTTTTTTACGAAAGAGAATGGATATGTATGGTGATAATTGGAAAAAGCTAAAGGGAGTTGATTAATCGACTTCCTTTAGCTTTTTTTCAATGGATTTAAGATGGTTATTTAGGTCATTTATCATGGTCATTTGCTGCTTATGAATAGATAGGCTGCTTCTTTCCAACTTTAATCTTTCGATGGCTCTAGCCTCTTTCCGTTTAAGAAAGCGAACAACGATAAATATAAGTAAAACAGGAATGAAAATATAAAGGAATAAAGTTGGCAAAACCATAATGGCTATAGTCATATTATTTCTCCTTTTAATTTGTCTCATCTAAGATTTTTTCAATGTGGACAATTCTTTCTTTGATTTTGTTAAGAGCATTTATTTGTTCTTTTTGATTTTCAATATTTTCTTTTTCTATAATAATCTTTTCATCTGCTCGTGCTTCCGCTCTTTTCATATATCTAGCTAAATAGAATAGAAACCCAAGGATCAAGACTATAGGCAGAATAAAAATGAGTAAATTGATCATACTAAATAATTGCATTTGTTACCTCCTAAAATGTAATATGCTACTCCTTTCTTTTTTTTATCGACACGGTTTTAGCCAAGTCTGTAATGAATTTTTCTGATAAAGGAACATGAAAAGGAATCAATTCATAGTATTTCATTGCTTTTCCATCTTTCGAAATTTCATGGTGTCCCTTAACAATTTCTGCGTTTTCTAATTTTTGAAGATGTAAATATAACAATGGTCTACTAATTCCAAGCTCTCGAGCTAACAGACTTACGTATTTTCGTTCTTTTTGCAATATTGCAATAATTTTTAATCGATACGGATTAGACAATGCTTCAAGTACTAGGAGTAATTGATCACCGTTATTTATACTTTTCATATGTAATAATTTTATTACAGGTGTAAATGTTATGCAAGAACAATTTTGAACTTTTTTTGCAAAGTATATTAAAAAAGGAGGGAAATAAGAATAGAATAAAAAGCAATGGCTTATCACATAAAGTTGTTTCGTATTTTTCGCAATAAATACTACAATCTTATGGAAAAGTGTTAAATTAGGAAACTTTTATAGCTGTTAATTCGTATATACATTAAAAAATGGAGGTAGATTTTTATGGGTTTTTTAAATGGTTTAATGGGAAATGCAAGTTCAACAGATGTGAAAGAATTAGAAAAGGAATTAGATAAGATTATCGGATCAAATGAACAGATAGAGCTTGCATATAAATTAATTCGAGACTTAATTGTATTTACTGATTTACGATTAATTCTCGTTGATAAACAAGGTTTAACTGGTAAAAAAGTCGAGTATTTGTCAGTGCCTTATAAAAGCATCTCTCGGTTTAGTATCGAAACTGCTGGTCACTTTGATTTAGATGCTGAATTAAAAATTTGGATTTCTGGTGCAGAATTGCCAGCTATATCCAAACAATTCAAAAAAGATAGTAGCATATATGACGTGCAAAAAGCACTTGCAAGTTATGTGGCAAAGGCTTAAGATAATTGGAAATTAGTCCCTGACTGTTTAAAGACAGTTATGGGACATTCTCTTAAAAAAATATAGAAGGAATGTAATGTTCTTTGTGGAATATTTATTTAGTATGGTGCTTATAGGATAAAGATAGGTGGAGAAGGAAAGATTGGGTGGAATAGGGGGAATAATATGCATTCAGAAGCGAAATTTACAGGGAAGTCTACATTATATGATCGTTATCGTCCAGGTTATCCAAAACGTTTCTTTATTGAGCTTTTTACAGAGTATATTGGTGCCAAAGATAATTTCGTCATTGCTGACATCGGTGCTGGTACGGGGATTTTTACAGAATTAGTTGCTACTTTTGGAACAGATATTATAGCGATAGAGCCAAATGACGATATGAGATCTATTCTAAAAGAAAGAATGGAAAATTTCACACAGGTGACATGTGTAAACGGTTCAGCTGAAAAAACAGCGCTTGCTGATAAGAGTGTGGATTTAATTACGGTTGCTCAAGCATATCATTGGTTTGATGCAATTGCCTTTAAAAAAGAGTGCGAACGAATTCTGAAGAACAATGGTCTTGTCATGCTTATATGGAATAGTCGTGATCATACGAGTAGCTTAAATATGGAAACGGCAAAAATATCGAAAAAATATTGTCCTGATTTTCAGGGGTTTAGTGGTGGAATTAATATTGAGCGCCTGGATTTACAGCAATTTTTCACGCATGGCTATGAGCATTATGCTGTCTCCAATCCATTAAAAATGGATAAAGAACATTTTATAGGCAGAAATCTGTCTGCTTCCTATGCACCAAAAGAAGATGACTTTTTTTACGAGGAATTTGTTGGTGAACTAGAATTTCTTTTTGAAAAGTACAGTAAGGACGAAACAATCCTAGTTCCGAATGACCTGCATGTTTATGTAGGCGCTATCATTTGAGTGTTTCGAAGAATACTAGTATTTCCTTTAAGAAACTTTTATACGACTCTCACCCCTTATTTAGGAATATGGGAGCAAGATCAGATTCCGAATGTTCACTAAGCTTTTCTGAGGGGATAAAGGCCCCTATGATAATGGAAGTTTTCTTTTGTAGTTGAAGGACTTTTCGAAAGATATTGACAATTGATGAAGAAAAATCTACAATAAATCTTAATAAAAATGATGGCGTAGATAAGGAAAAGTAAATAAGGAAATTTTTTTAGAGAGCTTCCGAGGGTGGAAAGGAAGTAAATGAACCTTATTGAAAATGACCTTTGAGCTTCGTACCGAAAACTATGTGTGAGTAGACTACGACGAGACAGGCACTTGTTACAACAGCGGCAGTATCTCTTTCAAAAAGACGTACTGATTAGAGGCAAATAGTGCAAATTATTTGTAAAGCTAGGTGGTACCACGGGTAAACTCGTCCTAATCTTTTTAGATTAGGGCGTTTTTTTTATGGTTTTTAAAATGATAGGAGGATTTTATAGGCAGTAAGAGTGTGCGTTATCGAAATTCAGATAAACAAAACAAAATGGACAGAGAATGAAGGAGGAATAAATGATGACAATATTTATCGGGGGAGCTTGGCCATATGCAAATGGATCCTTGCATTTAGGACATGTGGCGGCATTATTGCCAGGAGATATATTGGCACGATATTTTCGCCAAAAGGGAGAGAATGTTCTTTACGTTTCAGGAAGTGATTGTAATGGAACGCCAATCTCGATACGAGCACAACAGGAGCAAACAACTGTTGAGAAAATTGCCGATCGCTACCACAATGAATTTTATCAATGCTTTACCCAGTTAGGATTTACTTTCGATTTTTATACAAGAACAGATGCACGGCATCATCACATATCAGTTCAAGAGATATTTCTTACTTTATTAAAGAATAATTTTTTATATAAAAAAACAGTTGAGCAGGCATATTGTCAAAAAGACAACCAGTTTTTACCTGATCGTTTAGTAGAAGGCATTTGTCCTCACTGCAAACAAAAAGCTAGAGGGGATCAATGTGATTACTGCTCTAGTATATTAGATCCATTAGAGTTAGAAGACAAACGCTGTAAAATTTGTGGTGAAACACCAGTCATTCAAAAAACAGAGCATTTCTATTTTGCTTTTAGCAAGTTTCAGCAAGAGATGGAGACATACTTAAAACATGCTGAAGAAAACCAGCTTTGGCGTGAAAATGCTCTTTCTTTGACAAAACGTTACTTAGAGGAAGGACTTCCTGACAGAGCAGTTACAAGAGATTTACCAAATGGAATTGATGTTCCATTAGAAGGCTATGATGGGAAGAAAATTTATGTTTGGATTGAAGCTGTGTCAGGCTACTTAACGGCTACTATAGAAGTATGTAAAAAGGAAGGCATGAATGTGGAAGATTATTGGAAGGAAGAGACGATTTCTTATTACGTGCATGGAAAAGATAATATTCCCTTCCACTCCGTTATTTGGCCGAGTATATTGCTTGGGCTGGGCAAAAAATCCTTACCGACACATATCATTTCTAGTGAGTATTTAACATTAGAAAAGAAGAAATTATCCACCAGCCAAAATTGGGCTGTATGGGTTCCATATATTTTACAAAAATATAATCCTGATTCCATTCGTTATTTCTTAACAATGAATGCTCCTGAAGCAAGAGACACAGACTTCTCATGGCGGGAATTTATCTATAGTCATAATAGTGAACTATTAGGAGCATACGGTAATTTTGTAAATAGAACATTAAAATTCATTCAGAAAGCGATGAATAGCAAGATTCCAGAAAAGCAGATTTCAAAAAGGATTATAGCGTTTACAGAAGAGGTGTATAAAAAGTCAGGAGAATGGGTTGAAAAGGGAAGTGGAAAAAAAGCGTTAGAAGAAATTTTTTCTTACATTCGTTATGGAAATCGTTATTTTGACAAGCAAAAACCATGGGAACAGATAAAGGGAAAGGTGGAAGATGCAGAAATTACTTTAGCTAATTGTACATATATTATTATAAATTTAGCCCAACTTCTCGAACCATTTGTTCCTTTTTCTACACAGAGAATTAGAGACATGCTTGGTATTAACAAAATAGAATGGAAGCTACAACACACACTTCCATCCGAAATATTGTATGTCACCCCTTTATTTGAAAGATTGGATTTAGGATTAATCGAAGAAGAGTTAAAAATACTACAAGATGGAGTGATAAACGGCTAGCCTTCTGACAGTTCGCGTAGCTTTTTTTCACTAGTATCTCACTTTTAAACTTCAGTAGTACTAGGAGATATCTGTCTGTATTAATCCGATTGCTTCAACTAACCATCAGTGGAAGAGGACAGAACCCCCCGGTTAATGGTTAGTTTTTATTACTATGGGAAGGAACCTTTTGAATAGGTAAGAAATTATTATTCATCAGAAGGTTTTAGATGAATTCCTCCGAGAGCCAATTACTTTACCGTCTTCCTTCCGCTCCCTCTGATAATACAACGACATAAGCATTCATCTTGTATGTCACCATTTGGCAGTAAGAATGACTTTTCTTAAAAGACCGAAATTGATTGTAGAAAATTGATTTTTTTCAGAGAAAATACAGGAAAATTGCGTTCATATATCGAATTGATAGGTATTATTATTATCATTTATGACCATTTCATGTACGATGAATATACTAGATTAAATACAATACTTGGACCGTAAGAAAAATCACTTGGCAATTTTTCCATTACTATGGAATAGACATAAGGTAATAAACAAAGAGCGGATTATCAGAGAGTATATGGCAAAAGGAGTTGAATAAAGCAGTTAATAAGTAAGGAGGGAGCTAAAAATGAAGTGGAGTGAGTTTGTATCCCATGGAAAGAACAGAGTCTTACCAGTCATTATAGAGGTATTGGGCAAAAAATATCCACATTATGCAAGTAAGCTTTATCCAATATGTTATACAAGCTTTAGTGATTTGGGAATTCTTTTTACACCCTGTGGTTTATTTAGAAAAAAGAAGAAACAAAGTATTCGAACGGTTCGATATAAAGAAATTATGTCAGTGGAGTTTAACGTCCAACGAGTACCAACTGTTTACTTATACCTTTTAGGATCCTCTTTGCATTTGAATATTATTCTCCACTTAAAAGACCATTCCAGTTTATATTTGGAAAGTGAAGATATAAGTCTCTTCCCTGAGCTAATTCAGCTTTTAAAAAAGCATAAAGTGGTTATTAAAGATCCTTTAAAACTCCAAAAAATTCTAAAAGAACAGGATACGATGGAAAAGTTTTATTCCTATATTGATAAGTATTTAGAACAGGATTCCCATCATAACGACAAGGAACCTAAAATAAAATAGAGAATCAACGGTTAACGAGTTATTTTGAGATCAAAACCAGTTACTGAATTTCGTTCTTTTTTCTAGGGATTCTAATAATTCTATTGCATTCTTATTGTAAATAGAAGCAGAAAAATGCATAGATGGTACACACATATGTCGACGATTAGGATTGCGATTTTGTTTTCTTTTTATTGTCATAGAAATAAGCCTCTTGATAACTTTTTATCTATAGGTTTTCCATCTTTTCAATATTCTTATACAAGCCTTTAAAACGTAAAAAAAGAGTCTCGGAAAAAGAGTTAGAATTCTTGATGGAAAGAATTCTTCTCCTTTTTTGAGACTATAACTAATTAAGCACGTTTTGCTAGTAAGTTTAATGCTTTTTTATTCATGTCATGAATATCTTCAAATGTTTCTGATACTGCTACTGTCATTTTTCTCCTATTCGGATTCATTGACTTTTTCGACTGTTTATTTGGTTTGTTGAATGGAGTAGGATTTGAAGCAGCTGTCGTTTTCTTTTTGCTTGCCATATCAATTCCTCCTTAAAGAAAAGTGTTTGAATGAACAAGACACAAGCTATTAAGCAAGGAAACTAGCAAACTTTCGTTTGTTAGAAATGCTCATGCTTTATCTATATATTATTATACTACAGAATATGTAAAATGGAGCCTTAAACCATGTACCAATCGAAAATTTGTGCGAGGTTCAGTATATGGGAAGCGTCGATTCCGTCAACTTCTACGAAATGAGAGCTGATACCAATCAGCATATTGTAACTTTCCCCATAATATGCAACGATAAAAACATTTTTCGTTAATTCCTCTACTGTTGAATCAGTACCTGGACCCTTTAATGGAATACTCTTTCCTTCGAGAAGCTCTTGAATAATGCTGGTTCTACTTTCGTTATCTAGAAAGCTAATATTATAACAAATTTCTACACTATTAAAAGCTATATTCACATTTTCTTTTAATTCTTCTCCATTTGTGCTAATCGCAAATGGAAAAATGGCGATATGAAATTGAAATGTGTCGGCATAAAGATTTAAATATGTACGTAATTCTTCTCGATATTGCCTCCAATGCTGAGGAGGATTACGATCTATAAAATGTTCAGCTGTTTTGGAAATAACTTCTGTAAAGTTTTGAACTTTTTTTGCATTATACCCTAAAACTTCCTCATTTTTGCGGATTGTTTTTCGGATATAATTGCTGTGCTGAAATTCAGTGTTCCAAATCTTCAGAATATCAGGAGTTTGGAAAACGGCAATATCAAGAAAGACGGCAGCACAAACAAAAGACAATATTGTTTTCCAGTCGACTATTTGCAGCTGATTAGAAAAAAAAACCAAGCAGATAAGAAGAAAGAATAACACATAATACGACTTGCGAATTGCTTGGAGATTTTCTACATATTTATCTGTCCGCCACCAAAAGTATAATAGGGAAAGAACTACTAATAAGATAATGGCAGACAGGAAGCTATAAAAGATCGTTGTCAAAGTAACTCCTCCTTTTGACACTATATGACTATTATTATACCATGGAGCATCTATTTTAAAGAATTATAATAAGGAATGAGATCATTTTCTTTACGGGCATTTCTACCGTTTATTATGCAAAATTAACTAATAATGAAAGCTCTTTGTATTTTACAATATGTAAATTATAGACTAAAGATAACGGAGGTCATAGCAAAAAGCTTTCCGAACACAGCCTTTCGTTTTGTTAGCCATTTCCTTTTTCTAGATATAGTAGGAAATTAGTACACAGCTTTTAATTACCCTAGGATAATAAGCGGAAATTGATTATAATAGGAAAAAATGGTAATTTTTTAGATGGATAAACAGAGAAAAGGGGATTAAAATGTTTCCAACATTAGAGACTGAAAGATTAATATTAAGAGAACTAGTAAAAGAAGATGCAGCAGACTTATTTTCTTCCTTTTCTAAACCAGAAGTAATGCGCTATTATGGCCAAGAAGCTTTTTCAAACATGGATCAAGCGGTAACATTAATCCGCCACTTTTCAGATAGCTATCGAAATAATAAGGGAATTCGTTGGGGAATTCAAAGGAAAGGAAGCAAGCGCCTAATTGGCACGCTTGGTTTAAATAATTTTGTCCTCACACATAAACGAGCTGAAATCGGATATGAAATACATCCCGATTATTGGAGAAATGGATACACGTCAGAAGCGGTAGAAAGAGTTGTCTCCTATGCATTAGAAGAGCTTCATTTAAACCGCTTAGGGGCTTTGGTTTATTTAGAAAATGCTGCATCTAATAATCTTGTTAAAAAGCTCGGATTTCACCATGAGGGCATTCTCAAATCATATTTTGTACAAAATGGTCGAACTTATGATGCAAATGTATATGCAATAATAAAAGACATTTAGTAAAAGAGAGAAGGAAAAAAGTGGGTTCTTTAACAACGGTATATTTTGTAAGACATGCTCACTCGGAGTATTCCACAGATGAATTAGGCAGGCCATTATCAAAGAAAGGTCTTGCAGATGCTAAAAGAGTAGCAAAGAGAATGGAAAAAGAGTCAGTCAATATTGTTGTCTCAAGTCCTTATAAGAGAGCGATTCAGACTGTTGAGGGTATTGCTGGATATTTTCAAGTTGAGATTGAAGCCATCGAAGAATTAAAAGAACGTGTCTTAGCATCAGGAGAAGTGAGTGATTTTAATACGGCAATCGAAAAGGTGTGGACAGAGGAAACTTTTGCATGGGACGGCGGGGAATCGAATATCATTGCCCAAAAAAGAGGAGTACGAGCACTTTTTCATTTACTAAAACAATATGAAAATAAAAACATTGTTATTGGTACGCATGGAAATATCATGGTCTTAATAATGAAATACTTTTCTAAGGAATATGATTTTTATTTTTGGAGAAATTTACAGATGCCTGATATTTATAAACTAACCTTTGAAGGTCAACAGTTACAGGCTGTGCAAAGAATATGGGAAGATCATAATGGATAGACATCTCTTCTTATTTGGTGGTGGCCTCCATTTACGAGTAGATTGGTGAAGGAATTTGCAGAATTGGTTTCTACACGCAGTGGGAAAATATCTTTATTTATTTTAGAAAGAGCAAATTGGCAAATGTATATGCCCTAGATATACATTAGCACTGACAGAACGGGGGATAAAAGAATTTCACTATATAACCTTAACCAACTGTTTTGGCAGATGAGGCAAGCGAACTACTTCACAATAGTTCGGGCATCGTCATCTCATCGGCGGCGAATATACAGAGCATTATGAAGAATTAATTGTAGAGACTCCTATTTCAACGGTAATTAAGGAATAATTTTCAGCAGGAATAATAGGCATTAAGCAAAAAACTTTCATTCCATATAATCATGGGAAAATTGCTAATAGGTACATAGCTTTCAAAAAATCTTATGTTGCATATTGCAATGTAAGATTTTTTTGCGAAAAAGGGAACATTTTAAGCTGATAGCTTATCAAATAGTTAGAAAGGAGGGGAAAAGGTTGAAAATTATTGCATTGAAAAGTTTTGAAGTGGAGAAAATGAATAATTTAGTAATACTAGCAAAACAAGGAGATAAAGAAGCATTTGTGCATTTAATTCAAGAAAATAAAATAAGTTTGTATCGAGTAGCCAAGGGAATATTGCAAAATGAAGCAGACGTAGAGGATGTCATTCAAATTACAATTTTAAAAGCATATGAGAATATTAGAAAACTAAAGGTGTCAGAGTATTTCAAAACATGGATTACACGAATTCTAATTAATGAATGTACAACAGTTTTAAGAGGTCAAAAAAAAGTTGTTCCAATGGAAAATAACATTAATGACCTAGCTACTACAGAAGATACATATACAAATGTAGATTTGTATCATGCAGTTCATTCTTTAAGAGAAAAATTAAGAATTGTTACGATTCTTTTTTACTACGAAGATTTATCAACAAAAGAAATTGCTAATGTACTGGCTCTTCCAGAAGGAACCGTTCGCTCAAGGCTTTCCAAAGCAAGATTAAAGCTTCAAAAAAAGCTTAATATACAAGAGAAGGAAGGAGAATAACAATGACTGATCACTTTGATAAAAAGGTAAAAGAAATGGTAAAAGATGATTATATGATTTCTGAGCAACTAGAAAACAAAATAAATGAAACACTAGCCAATTTACCAAGTCATAAAATGCATGGTAAGAAAAAACGAATGATTATTTCAACAGCGGCGGCCGCAATTCTTGTCTTATCCATGGTAACATTTCGAATGAACCCATCATTAGCACAAAATATTGGCATTCCTACCTATTTAGAGAAATTTCTTTCATTAGGAAATGACTATGAAAAAGTGTCTCTCCAAACAAGTGAAGTACAAGAAAGTCAAGGAGTTAAATTAACGATTACTAATACCATTTTTGATGGGTATTATCTACTGGTGTCATATAAAGCAGAACAGAAAGACCCATTTAAACATAAGCCAATCTTATTTCCGCAAAATGCAAAAATTGTAGCAGGAGATAAAGAGTCTTTTGTATCGGTATCAAATGAATATGGTGATTTTGAAGATAAAAATAATACAGTTTACAATGGTGTGACGGTTTTTCCATTAAATAATGGCTCGTTTGATTTTAATCATGAAATAGATTCAGAAGAAAAGTTTATTGAAGAAAATAAACTAGATATTTTTAATTTACCTAAAACATTTCATTTACAATTCAATCTGGAAGAGCTCGGTTTAGGCTTAGAAAATGAAAGTGAAAATAATAAAATAAAAGGGAACTGGGAATTTGACTTGCCAATAGAAACGGTAAAAGCAATGGAAAACAGTAAAGTCATTGACTTAAACAAAAATATCCCGGAATTAGGAAATAATGTGCAGGTTGAAAAATTGGTTATAACACCTATTCGAATATATTTACAAGGACTTCAAGAGGAAAAGAATAGTAGTAACTTAGATTATGTGATAAAAGATGATAGTGGAGAAACAAAAACTAATTTAGGGGGATCTGTTTATGTGAATGATAATGGTCCTGATAGATTATTAAGTAATTATGAGAATAATAATCCATTAATGAAATCATTAACCATTGTACCGTTTGAATATCATAAAGAACCACAAATAACTGCAGAGAACTCTACAAAATTTAATGCTAGTGGCAAAACAAATCTACCAATTGGTAAAGGGAATTATATTACGATTACAAACGTGGAAGAAAAAGATGGTAAAACCTATCTTTCTTATCATGCAGATGTACCAGTGTATGAGTATATGCCATTTATTATTCGGGATAAAGAAGGGAAGGATTACTACCGTATTTATGAAAAAAATGTACCTTCTACTGTAAACTCTGATGCAATTGCAGTGATGGATGGCAATCTTATGGACGATGACTATACGATTTTTAGTCCAAATACGTATTATTTTGATCAAGCCTTTACCATTGATATTACAAAATAAGGATAAGTTGGAGCTATGAGAAAATTTCTTGTAGCTCCGTTTTGCTTCTAAAATTTATATCCCTTGTTGTCAGAAAAATCTGTTGTTTTTTATAAAGGAAGGGGGTTAAAATTATGAAGAGAGAGGAGCGTTTAAATGGTACAAACGACTGAACAAATATACATAAGGTTATTTGAAGAAAAAGATGCAGAAAGTCTTTGGCAATTAGAGGTAAGGAATCGAAAGTTTTTTGAAAAATATTCAATTGCAAGGAAAGAACTATTTTATACATTAGAATTCCAACGTGAGCTTATTACAACATGGAAAGAAAATGAGAAAAAGGATATTGATTATCATTTCGGGATATTTTTAAAGGAAACGGATGTTTTGATTGGAAGTGTCAATCTATATATGGTAAGAAGAGAACCTGCTCATAACGCAATTGTAGGCTATGTACTGGATAAAGAGCAAAATGGCCAAGGATATATGACAATGGCAGTGAAACAGTTAGTTGATTATGCATTTAACACCCTGAAATTACATCGTCTAGAAGCAGGAGTCATGCCACATAACATAGGATCGATTCGCGTATTAGAGAAAGCGGGGTTTCATAAAGAAGGAATAGCAAAAAGTAATGTGAAAATAAATGGACAGTGGAAAGATCATCAGATTTTGGCGATTATTAATCCAAATGATTAGAGGAAATTCAATATAGGTTACCTTTTTTTAATGGAATCGTAATATGCTTTCTATTAACCATTTGCACCTACAACTTCATTAAATTGCTCGATAGAAGTATGTAGTGGCTATAAATTAGGTTAGATATTTTATGTACAAGAAAAAAACAGGCAGAGAAATGGATAGTTTTTCTGCCTGTCGTATTCTTACGTTGTAATGGTTGCTTCTGAGGTTGGTGCAAAGTTGGTAATTTCTAATACAACAGGAGTATCAGCAATAACGGTAGAATCTGCAGGAACGGTAATAATTAATTGTCCAACACCAGTACCTCCAGGTGTATAAGCAATAAGATCATCCATTTGGAGTACTCCATTTACATACACATTTAAATAACTGTTATCAGCAGTAAGTTCTGGTAACGTTGCGCCATCGGCACCAGTATCTGTCATAAAATCATCTGCTGCAATTGTAAGTGTTCCTGCTCCAGTTACTGGCTCGGTAACGATATTAAAAAAACGATCAACAGTTGGAACCGTATCAATATCAAGCGCTGCACTCACGGCAAGCTTCATGATTTGCAAAGGCATAGTATCACCACCTTAATCCATTTATACTTTATGATATGAAAATAGAACGAAAACGACTAGACGTAATGGAATTAATCACAATATGTGCACCATCTGACATTCTATTTATAAAATAAATATTATGGCAAAAAAGGTGGGGGAAATGGAAAAAAAACAACGATTGCCTAAGCCTTATTTGATACTTCCTGACGTTCCTTCTACAGAGATTTATGTGCACATCCCTAAGAAAATGATGGTTATAGAGTATTTTGCTATCGCTGATGGAATAACGAATATTTTTACAGAGAAAGATGGTGTAAAGGAATTAGGAAATCAAAAAATTCTAGATCCATCGAAGGTATCCTATATGAATTTATTTATTAATGCTGTCTTGCAACCAAAGGAAAATTACGAAGTGAAAAAGGGAATGATTTGTCTAAAAACAGAGGATGTTCCTATTTGTGGAGCGACTGTTATTCTACAAATGTTCATTGTTTAACTATTCCGGTCTGTCTTGAAAAAAAGGATAAGGCAGGCTTTTTTCTACCGTGCTTTTTTAAATAAGCAGATTAAATTAGATGAATTATTTACTTGTAAAATTGGAAATGCAGTTTCTTAATATGGTTTCTTTCTTTATACAATTAAAATCCTTTTTAATAATTCATAACTAAATATTCTTAATGCTTCATAAGATGGTATATGGATAAAACTTTACAGAGATGTGGGGGCAAAAATGAAGAATAAAGGTTTATTAATGAAGATTTTTTTCCTCGGAATTTTTGCTTATTTTTTTATTGATTTTATAAAGCATGCAAGAATTATCGTCATTTATCCAATGAGGATGAGCATTATTTTTGTAATAATAATTATTGGAATATTATTTTATTCTTTTTATCAAATTCGGAAAAAAAGCTAAAGAAAAACATCTCATGGAAAAAGTCCATGAGATGAGGAGCAGTATCAATTAATCTTGTTTAATCATTCGTTTATAAATATATCTTCCGATAAAAGCAATTCCTATGATAGCAATAAGCGTATATGCAACATTGGAGTACATGTCCATATAGTGGACGATATCTTCCCAAGAGTCGCCTACTGCTGCTCCAATTCGAATAAGGACAAAGTTCCACACGAACGTACCAATTGTTGTTAAAAATAAAAAGATACCAAAATTCATTTTTGCCATACCAGCGGGAAGTGAAATTAAGCTTCGAATTAGCGGAATAAAGCGGCAGAAGAAGACGGTCCAATAACCGTATTTATCAAACCAGCGATCTGCCTTATATAAATCTTCTCTTTTCAATCGGAGAATTCTACCCCATTTATCTACTATTTTTTCTAACTTCTTGATTTCTAATAAGGAACCAATAAAATAAAGAATGATTGCTCCTAGAACCGACCCAATCGTAGAAACGAGAACAACCCCTGTTATAGTCATCTCTGTTTTTGCCGTCATCGCCCCCCCGAATGTTAATATCACTTCCGATGGAATCGGGGGAAAGATATTTTCAAGCATAATTAACAAAAGGATTCCGATATATCCGAAGTTTTCCATTATTTCCATAATCCAATTTTCCATTTACTGCACTCCTTAAATGATTATCACTATTATGCATTTAGATATTCTATTTTGCCTATCCGTATCTTATCATAGGGTTTAGGATTCTTCTATTATAATTCTATTTCTACAAGTTATATAACATTCATGCTTTCTTAATAAAGAGTGTTGCAATTTGGGAAATATGCTAAAATAAGGATAAATATAAAAGCTATTATAGATTGGAGATTATCTATGCTTGATTTTTGGCAAGCAAATCATTTAAGCACAAATTTGATGAACATATTTGGTTGGGGCATACTTATTTGTGCTGTTTGTTATTTATATAGAAGACAAACGGAAAAACCTGTTATATGGAAAATGGTAATTGTTGTCTACATAGGTTTATTTTGTTTTAACTTTCAGTTCGCCATTGGTGAAACACCAGTGAAAATAGCAATATTACCACTTGGTGTATGGATACTAATATTGGTTTTTGGAAAGAAGAAAGAACGATGGAAGATATATCGACCATATGCCTGGTTTGGGTTCTTTGGGAATTATATTTTTCTTATAACTACTTTACTTATTTCTCCATTACAGAATATTTTGTATCCAATAGAAAAAGTAGAAACTTTTTTAGCTGAATTAGATGATCCTGGCATTCTATTAATCCATCCTTCTGGTAAACAAGCAGATCTTAATAATGAGGTGTTTATAGAAAGTCTATCATCATGGGAGTTAAGCAAAATGGACTCGATGCTTTGGTATGATGAATCATATCCAGAAATAGATGAGGAAGAATGGGAAGAGGATGAACAGGCGCCATATCAGACAACGGAACGCTTTCCCTATATTCTTTTAGGAGCAAGTCCAAAGTGGGGGAGTGGCTATGAATCTACTATTTATATTGAAAAAGATGGAAAAGGCATGCTTATTTCAACAGAAAAAGAGCAGTTCTATTTTCAATCGTCTAAATCCATCATAGAAGGAAGGAAAGAATAAGTGAGATATAAATGGATATGGAGTTTAGTGGTCGTATTAATAATTGCTATATGTTTACTTATTTTTCTTCCTTTAAATGAAGAGCAACGTACTCCTTCTTCTCTTCCAAATGAAAATCAATTAAAGAAAATGATTTTGGAAACAGGCGATGTAAACATTAAGTCTATTTTCGAACAAATGGCTATCGACGATAATCATATTTTTATGCCCCACCTTTCTAGTGATAATCAATATGGCTATAGTTTATTAGAATGGAAAAAGAATAAATGGGAAGTAACCTATGTAACATCATCAGGACAACCGCTTTTGTGGAAAATTACAGGTGGAAATAAGTCTGAATCATATTTTATATGGAACCTTGAAACAAAATATAAAATAGATCATCTTACTTTTTTTATGAATAAGCATCGGAATTTTAGAAGTGGATGGGGTGTTGAATTTTATGAACCTGCAATCCAAATAGAGGAAGTTGTTTCTTTAGGCGATAAGCCATATGGGATACACAAAGTCACCGATGAATGGGAGAGGATATGGAAGGCTACTCAGATAAAGGTTGAGGAACAGGAAGAAGATTTATTTACTTTTAATAATGAAGAAGGGCTGCATTTTGGCGTTAAAGGTTATGATAGGGAAAATAATTATGTAGAACCATATAACTACTACGAAAATAGCAGTTCCACAAGTTCAGGTGCGAAAACGGAATATGTATCTATTTTGGATGAATGGGATGGGGAACAGTGGTAAATAAAATGTTCTTCGATAAAAAAGGAGAGAGATAAAATCTACCTCTCAAATTTTGGTTTCATTTTTACAATAAATACGAATGACAGAATAGCAATGAATCCTAAGAATATCTCGATGACAAGAAGATTTGTCAAAGTGCCTGCTTGATAAAGAGCTGGCAAGAAATTAATTGCTGCATGGATGATAATAGCGTAAAGAACATAGGTGAATTTGTTTTGTCTAATAGCATACAGAACAAGGATAGAAAGAGCGAGATGTAAAGCAAGAGCAAAAATTCTTTCTAATCCGCCTGTGGCAAAAACCCAAGTGTTTGCTTCCTCAAATTGCTCCTTAATGCTCGTAATTTCTTCAGGTGTAGCAGCAGCTCCAAGAATAGTTTCTAAGTTCCCAGTTTTAATCATTGCGGAGATAAGGAGAGAATTTAGTGCTGACATTCCACCTATAAGTATTGCTTCTATTCCTCCATGACCTAAACCGTAAGATAGCCCATCATTAAAATGATGATTATTTTTTAAGAATACTTTAAAAGCAAAATATCGACCCATTTCTTCAAATATTCCGGCCGCAAGCCCTCCATACAAGGCAAAGATATATGGGTTTGTGCTCCATCTTAATTCAGTTCCATTTGGAGCGAGTGCGAGGAAATGAACGATCTTTTCTAGAATTTGTGAAAAAACTATGAAGATAAGTACTCCAACAAGCAAGGATCTCCATGACATCATCTTTTTTCTTTGTAAATATATCATTAAAAGAACAGGCACAATTACAGCAAGGAATAATTGTAGAGATACTCCTAAATAGATAGAATTCATTCGATTTTCCCCTTTCAACCTATTTCATAACTGTTATATTAAGTGTATAACAGTGCTTAGGAACCGTCAATAAAATATCAAATTGATTTTTTAATAAGAAATCAATTTGATATTTTATTTATATTTTAATAAATATTTTGAATTTTGAGACTTTGTTTCTGCTAAACACTTATCTGAAGAGTTATATGTTTCCTCTAAAACAGTTTATCGATTGGTGAAAAAAGTTTATGAAATAGTAAACAGTAGTTATAATAAGCATTTGATTATTTCTGACCTGGTAAAGGATACAAGTTACATAAATATTTTATTGATAAGCCAATTCACTCAATATGGAATAAAAAAAGAGAGGCGGGATTAATCCTCCCACCTCTCTCTGCTTGTCATAAATTTAATGACATTTTAAAAAACGAGCATATGTTTTTTAAAAAAAGAAATCCTCCTAATTAGCGGATAACACCATGGGGCAAAATGGCATGAACACCTTTTACACCATTAACAATTTGCGTAATGTGTAAATCAACAGAAACACTTGCTAATGCAGTCGCTTCTGTACGTGAGATAGAGTAGAATTGCTCCATTAAAGAGATCATATCAGATAAGGCAATTTCTGTGGCCTTATTTAAATCTTCATCGAATCCAAATGTAATCCAGCCATTTGGCGTTTTCGCTCTTGGATAAGTTAAATCCATATCCTCTCTTACAATTAATGTAATGTTTACATGGTCCATTGGACATTCAATTGCTGTTCCTGAGATTTCTCCGTCTCCTTGGAGTGCGTGGCCGTCTCCAATTGAGAAAAGAGCATCTTCAACAGAGATTGGTAAAAATAAACTGCTGCCTTTTACGATTTCCTTACAATCAATATTACCACCACAATATCTTGGTGGAGAGGTAGAATGGACACCTGCTTCTTTTGGTGCAACACCAAGAACGCCCATAAACGGCTGCAAGGCTACATGAAATGGTCGAGAATGTATGGAGGTCGAGCCAATCATTTTCTCCGTATCTAATTCCCAATCTAATTGAATTCTGTCCGATTGAGAGATTCCAATCGCACTATTTTGCCAATTTGCCATTCCACCAGCCCAATTGCGTCCATACCAACCTGGAACAATATCATTTAATTTTACTTCTAACACCATCCCAGGCTTAGCTCCTTTAATAGCAATCGGACCAATCATCGGATGCTGTGGTTTATCTTCTTGTTCTCTTGAGGAGTATTTACGATAAGCTTCCTCTTTAGAGGCTGAATAGCCCCATTCAATATCTAGTGTTTGCAGTGTAATCGAGTCGCCTGAGGTCACTGTTAATATTGGTTTATAGCTATTGCTAAAGGAACCATGCAGGTTTTCCTGTTTTAATGATAATTGATGCTGCATTTTTCTCCTCCTAAAAAGACTGTTTTTCCTTTTATTCGCTAAAAATGTGCACAATCCTTTTATCTTTGGAAAATATTTATCTTCTTTTTGTTAAACTATAAACTTTTGTTGCTATTATATTTGGTGTTATTCTTTCTTTTAAAGTTGGAAAGACGGAGCCAACATATTCATCAGGATTACGAATATACGCTTTTTCATACATATATATCGTAAACGAACAGGATACCCGGACATAAATGTCTCCATCCATATCATATGGTTCTGAAATTGTAATGACTTCAAAGGAATCATCAAATTTATTTGTTTTTGCATTTATTTTCTTTGTTACATTCTCTTTATATTTCGTTGTTCTCATTGGTTTGTAATGAAAATCAGCGACGCCAATTGCTTGTATCATACCTTCCTCCCAGCTAAATCATTCGAACAAATATTATACCATTTATTTTTAAGAATTTTAGTTAAAATATTATTTAAAAATTCAAAACTCATGGTAGGATGTAAAAGACTAGAGTTGTTAGTTGGGATTTCTACATTCAACTTTTAAACACGAATTACTATTTTAGGAGGCAATATGAAAGTACGTCATGTTGGCATATTCATTTTTAATGAAGTAGAAGTATTGGATATTGCTGGTCCATTTGAAGTTTTCTCTTTAGCTGGAGGGGAGAATAAATTTTTCCATGTCCACACTATTTCAGAAAAAGGAGGTACTATTTTAGCAAGAAATGGGCTGAAAATAGAAGCGGATTTTTCATTTGAAAAACACCCTGATTTTGATATTCTTGTAGTTCCTGGTGGTTATGGAGCAGAAGAAATTGAAATGAATAATTCTGTTGTCATAAATTGGATTAAAGAGCAATCAAGTCAAGTAGAATATATGACTTCTGTCTGTACAGGTGCATTTTTACTTGCGAAAGCCGGTTTGTTGGATGAACGGAGGGCAACTACGCATTGGATGGATATTGATCGGATGGAAAGAGAATTCCCAAAGGTTCAGCTTATAAGAAATGTAAAATTTGTAGAGGAAGGACAAATACTTACTTCAGGCGGAATATCTGCTGGAATCGATATGTCCTTTCATATAGTGGAGAAATTATGTGGCAAAGAAGTGGGAAGGGAAACAGCCAGGCGGATGGAGTATGATAGATATATAGAAATCGGAGGAGAATAGAGATGAAAAAAATTTCTGTTTTGCATTATGATGCTTTTACCGAAATACCGAATAAGGGAAATCCCGCGGGAGTCGTATTAGAGGGGGAGAAATACACGGAGGAAGAAATGCAAAAAATAGCCAAAGAGGTGGGCTTTAATGAAACGGGATTTGTTTTACCATCTCATTGTGCGGATCTACAAATTCGTTATTTTACCCCAGGTCATGAAGTGAATCTGTGTGGACATGCGACCATTGCTACTGTATTTGCATTAAAAACAAAAGGGCATCTACCTGAAAAAGAGATTTTTTCAATTGAAACCAAAGCAGGTGTGCTACCTATACGAATTAATCAAAATAAACAGTCTTCTTTTTCCATCACTATGAAGCAAGTAACACCACAATTTAAAGAATTTAAAGGTTCGCGCCATGAATTAGCAGATGCGATTGGTATTAAAGAATCTGATATAGATGAAAAGCATCCGATTCTATATGGAAATACAGGGCTTTGGACATTACTTGTTCCTATTAAGGAACTGCACGCATTTTCGAAAATGAATGTAAATAATGAACTGTTTCCATCTATTTTAAAGGAATTTCCACATGCATCCATTCATCCATTTTGCCTTGAAACATATGATGTAAATGCAACGATGCATGGAAGGCATTTTTCTTCCCCCTATTCAGGTACAATAGAAGATCCTGTTACTGGAACAGCTTCTGGAGTGATGGGAGCATATTATGTTACCTATGTGAATGAATTATGGAACAATGAGCCTATTATCATTGAACAAGGACAGGAGATAGGTCGTGATGGGAGAGTAACGGTTCTCGTTTCTGAAAGGAAAGGTCAATTAGATATACAAATAAATGGTACTGCTGTATTTGTAAAGGAATTAAAAGTAATGATCGAATGATTGGAGAAAATAGAAAAGGAGGGAAATTACATGGAAAGATTAGAGCCAATGGAAGCAGCTCGACTTTTTATAGATACCTATTTTACTAGTTGTAATGCGGCTATTCTGGCAGGAAGTGTGGTGAGAGGACAAGCGACAGCTACTTCCGATCTTGATATTGTCATTTTTGATGAAAAGGTCGTTTCTTCTTATAGAGAATCCATGATGGAATTTGGTTGGCCAATCGAGATATTTGTACATAATTTAGCTACATATAAAGATTTTTTCTTAATGGATTATAATTTAGCCAAACCCTCTATGCAACGAATGATTACAGAAGGAATGGTTTTAAAAGATGACGGAGTTTTGCAAGCTATCAAACAAGAAGCAGAAAAAATGCTAAAAGAGGGTCCGAAAGAATGGTCGGAGGAAACTATCCGTACAAAGCGTTATTTTATAACAGACGTACTGGACGATTTTATTGGATCAGACAACAAACAAGAAGTGATTTTCATCGCCAGCACGCTAAGCTTTCTTCTCCATGAATTTGTTTTAAGAGTAAATAAACAATGGGTTGGCACATCGAAATGGATGGTTCGGTCTTTACGACAATATGATCCCAAATTTACGGAGGAATTTATTGAGGCGTTTGATACCTTTTATCGGACTGGGGAAAAGGAAAAAATTATTGAAATTACGGAAAATGTATTAAAACCATATGGTGGAAAGTTATTGGAGCAGAAGCAATTAATAAACCAAATAGAAATTCCATGATTTCCTCCTTAGAGAAAAAGATTTAATATTCAGTATCTTGATTTTATTATATCGAAAAGTAGATTGATTTGCAAAGAAACGAATGACTTATCATCAATTTATCCTTCATTATTTTTTCTTATCATAAGTGATTAGAATGTTATTATGTTTCTCTAGGCGTCCATAATGTACTCTAAATATAGAATGATTTTTGAGGAGGAATAGATTAGATGACTATTATTGGCGTGCATCATGCTCAAATAACGATTCCAAAAGGCTTGGAACAACAAGCAAAGGATTTTTACTGTGGAGTATTAGGTTTAAACGAAATGAAGAAGCCGATTTCTTTACAAGGGCGAGGTGGATTTTGGCTATCACTTGGAAACATAGATGTACATGTTGGCACAGAGGATGGCTTTGATCGTTTTTCAACAAAAGCTCATGTAGCTTATCAAGTAGATAATATGAATAAATGGAAAAACAAACTTAACAACCTTGGAATAGAAATAGCAGATTTTATTCCGATTGAAGGCTATGAACGATTTGAATTTCGTGATCCATTCGGCAATCGTATAGAGATTATCGAAAAAAAGATTCAAAAATAGCCTAATTACTTACGAGAGAAATTAGCTAGTGTGCTAAACTAGTAAGTAAAATACGTAAAGGAGAAAACGGATGAAAGAAGGATTTATAGAAGTAACAGGTGGAAAAGTTTCGTATGTTATACATAATGAGACAGCTAATAAAATCCCACTGCTTGTTTTACATGGAGGACCAGGTTCTAGCTCCTACTCTTTACAAGGATTAAAAGATTTGGCAATTGATCGCCCGGTCGTTTTATATGATCAGCTAGGCTGTGGCAAATCAGATCGGCCAGATGATGATTCCCTTTGGACTTTAGACAGGTTTGTGGAAGAAGTTGGGCTAGTTCAAAAAGGATTAGGGCTGAATAAAGTACATATACTTGGCCATTCTTGGGGCACAACCCTTGCAGCTGCATATTATTTTGGTGAACCAGAAGGGATTAGCAGTATTATTTTCTCAAGCCCTTGTTTAAGCGCACCATTATGGGAAAAAGATCAAAAGAAAAATTTAACTTTACTACCACTAGAGGTTCAAGAAACCATCAAAAACTGTGAAGAAAACGGAAAGACAGATACACCTGCCTTTCAAAAAGCAATTGAAGTGTTTAATGACCATTTTGTATGTAGATTAAAGCCTTACCCAGAACATTTAAAAAAGGGGAAGCATTTTAGAAATCCACATGTATATCAAGTAATGTGGGGACCTTCCGAATTTACTGTGCAAGGGAACTTAAAATCATTTGATTGTATGGATCGGTTATCTGAAATATCTATACCAACATTGTATACTTGTGGGCGATATGATGAAGCAACACCAGCATCAACGGAATATTTTAGTAGCAAAACGCCAAATGCAGCTTTTCATGTATTTGAAGAAAGTGCCCATATGGCCTATATTGAAGAACCAGAACAATATAGAAAGGTCATGAATGAATTCTTGTCCCAATTAGACAAGTAATATAGATGAAAGAAAGCCGAAAGGAGGAACAGACCTTTTGGCTTTTGCTATGCAATAAGAAAAAATTCCGTAATTATCTACTTTATCTTTCTGTTTTTAGGAGATTATTGGTATACTACAGGATAGAGGTTCTACATCCTAAAAAGATGTAAAAACGATTTTAAAAGTAAAATGAGGGACATTGCGTGGAAAAAAAATCATCAAGAAAACTTGCAAGGTATTCACTTCTTATCATGGGATTGGGATTTATTCTAACATTCCCTTTTCAAGATAATATTTGGATACATTTAGTTCATGGGGGCTTTGAAGCTGGACTTGTCGGGGGATTAGCAGACTGGTTTGCAGTAACAGCACTATTTAGGCATCCTTTAGGCTTACCGATACCACATACCGCTTTATTACCTAAAAATAGGGATAGAATGGTAAATGGATTAGTGAATGTATTGAAAAAGGATTGGTTATCAAAGGAAAGTATTCAAGATAAAGTGAAGAATATTCCTTTTACCGAAAAAATCACAGCAACCATTAAAACAAGAATAGAAACAGAACCAGTAAAGAAAGCGATGATTAAAGCTACACAGCAAGCAATTAGCAATATTGATGTAGAAAAAATCACTCCATTTGTGCGTAAGCAAATGTCAGCGGCTTTATCTGATGTGCAAATTAGTAATATTTTAAAGCTGCTTACCAATCAATTAATTTCAGAAGAAGTTGATAAGAAAGCATTAGATCATGTTCTTGTAAAAACAGAAACGTGGCTCAGAAAAGAAGAGACGGCTCGAAAACTTGGCTCTGTTTCCATGAATGTATTAAATAATGTAGAGGCAAATGGCATGCTTCAATTTGCTTTAAAAACATTGCAGAATATTTTAACGGAAGATAAGTTAGGGCAAATTGTCCAAAATCTTTGCTTGAGTGGAATGCGAAGTCTTCAAAGAGAAGGGGAGCAAAACCGTGAAGCGCTTATTCTCTATATTCGCAAGGAAATCGAAAGCCTTCCAGAAAATGATAAAGTATTAGAAGGAATCAATACATGGAAGGATAAGGTACTAGACTCCCTAGAATCCAATCATACGATTTTAGCTAGCCTTCAACAAGCACAAGAAAAAGCAATCGAGCTTCTTGAAAATGAGGAGTTCATGGAAACAAAAGCAATTCCATTTATTCTTCAACTAATGGAAAAAATCGAAGAAAATGGCGAAAAGATGGATCCGTGGATTATTCAGCAAATTTCTAATTTTATCGAGAAAAACCATGATCAAATTGGCAATTTAGTAAAAGAAAATCTTGATAAGCTAGATAACGAAACACTAGTCGATATGATTGAGAATAACGTCGGTAAAGATCTGCAATGGATTCGTGTAAACGGTGCAGTATGTGGTTTTATTATCGGTCTGTTCTTAAGTGCGCTTCAATTAGTGGCTAATATGATGTAAGGTGTAAGATAAAAGGAAATATTGCCAAAAAAGCATTCGCAAATGAATGCTTTTTTTGTTGTGGATTGTTAGTATAGTTTCATTTTACTCTTATAATGATAGGAATTATGCATCGTCCACTAATTCACTTCATTAAAGTAAAAATGGAAAAATATTTCCATATTAAGGGTTGAAAGTTTATAATAAATATTATCTAAATTTTAAAAATTATTAGGTAGAATGATGGAATGGAGGGAGAGTTCATTGGTGAACATCAAAATAGAAACTCCCATTCATAGTAATGGGATTGCTGTTGTTTTGCTAAAAAAAATAAAGGGAAGATATCATGTTTTGTTAATGAAACGTGCGACCCAGATATTGAAAGATATGTGGTGTTATATAGGTGGGAGCCTAGAACAAGGGGAGAAAGCTTGGGAAGCCGCTTTAAGAGAAGTAAGGGAAGAAACAGGAATTACAAACGTAAATCTCTATAGCTCGAATACATTTGATCAATTATATTCACCATTAGAAAATTACATATATATTGCCCCAGTTTTTGTTGGTTTTGTAGAGGAAAACCAAGTTGTAGAATTAAATGAGGAGCATAGTGAGTACAAGTGGCTGTCTTTTGATGAAGCAAGGCAATTAGTCACATTACCGGGAAACGAGGAAGTTCTTACCTTTATAGAGAAGCATTTTATAAAAAATACCATTACAGAGTGGCTCCAAATTGGAAGCATGAAAGTAGGGGAGTAAGGTGATAACCTATATATACATGGTAAGACACGGGGAATCGCCAAAAACAGAAGGCACAGAAAGAACAAGAGGGCTAACGGAAAAAGGGAAACAAGATTCTGAACGTATCGGCAAAATTCTTCATAAGGAAGAAATAGATCTATTTGTTTCGAGCCCTTATCAACGTGCCATTTTAACAATAAAGGATTTAGCTACAGATTTGGGCAAAGAGGTGTTCGTTTTTGAGGATTTAAAAGAAAGAGTGTTTAGTCAAGGAGATACTCCTCTTTCTGATCATGAATTACAATCTTGTCTTAGTAGGTCATATTTGAATCCTGATTATGCTCTAACAGGGGCTGAATCTAACAATGTATGTCAAAAACGAGCGATAACGGTATTAAAACAGTTACTAAATACCTATGCAGGAAAAAAGATAGTAATTGGAACCCATGGTGCAGTAATGACGCTAATGATGGGCTATTATGACAAGCGGTTTGATTTAGATTATTTACTCCATACAACAAAGCCGGATATTTACCGAATGAAATTTTTGAGAAATGAATTAGTAGAAGTGAAAAGACTGTGGGAGTGAGTTGAAAAATTATAAAGGAGAGCATTTCCTTATGAATGAGCAAAGTACGACTAATAAAGTGGCTTGGGAATACCGTGCTTATGAATTTTGGATGAAGCGTGATGGGCACCCAAAGGAAAAGGCGAAAGAAATATTGAAAGATCCTCGAACAAGTTTAAAAAAGCATCAAACGTTTTTTGAGAATGTAGAAGGAAAAAAGATTGCCAATCTTTGTGATCAAATGGAAGAAAGGCAGTTCCATTAGCACTGTTAGGAGCTGAAGTAACAATCTTTGATATATCCAAGGAGAATGAACGATATGCTCGGGAATTAGCTTATCATGCTAATACATCTATAAATTATATTGTAGGAGATATTTACGAAATCGATTTACAGACTTATGGAGAAGCATTTGATATTCTCTATCTCGAAGGTGGGATTCTACATTATTTTCAGGATATAGATCATTTCATGTCACTTCTGTTTTCTCTTTTAAAGAATGATGGAACATTGATTTTAAGTGACTTCCATCCTTTGTTAAAATGCTTGAATGATGATTTTAATGTGAAACTAGCCTATTTTGATACAGAATTACAAACAGGAGATATTGCCTATAAACAGTTTTTTCCTGAAGAAGAACAGGATGATTTTCCAGATGTTTCTATCCGCTTTTATACACTTAGCGAAATTATTAATTCATTGATAGCTGCTGGGTTAAGACTAGAGCGTTTTGAAGAACATCGTGGTTGGAAAATGGAAAATATCCCATGGGAATTTACAATCATTGCAAGAAAATGATAGAAAATGGAGATTTGTAGATGAAACTATTTGAAAGCGGGCTTTTAAAAGTTCGTAAATTGGAAAAAAAAGATAATAAATATTTAGCAAAATGGCTTTCAGATCCATCTGTCCTTGAGTATTATGAAGGAAGAGATAATCCCTTTGATTTAGATAAAGTGAATAGGGTGTTCTATCCGCCTAATGATAAGGAAGAAGTAAAAGGCATTGTCGAATATTCAAATAGAGCAATAGGGTATATACAATTTTATCCACTAGATAGTGAAGCGAAAAAGTTATATGGATATAGTACATATAGTAAGGAATTAATATACGGAACAGATCAATTTATTGGAGAAGTGGCATATTGGAATAAAGGAATTGGGGAAATGCTTGTAAGTTCGATGATTCATTTCTTAATCGAGAATCAAAAAGCCGATCGAGTAGTGATGGATCCACAAACAAGGAATGTAAGGGCGATTAAATGCTATGAAAAATGTGGATTGAAAAAAGTTAAAATTCTTGCCAAACGAGAACTACATGAAGGGGAGTATCAAGATTGTTGGCTGATGGAGTATCGGAAATGAAGGGAATTAAAAGATAAACAATAGTCTATTAAGCATTGGAATTTCAAATAGCTTGTTAGATGAAGAGGAGAATCAGAATGAATCGTAAAATGATGAAATCAAAGAATGATAAATCTATTTATGGTGTTTGTGGGGGAATAGGTGAATATTTTGGTATTACACCTTTAGGTATTCGATTGATTTTTCTTTTAACTATGCCCGTTTCTATTCTTATTTACATTATTTTAGTAAATAGTATGCCTGATTCGCCGAGAAGCTTGTGAATAATTACTGGGAGTTTTGAATATGGATAATGCATTAAAGTCAGATTGCAATAATTGTTTTGGGTTATGTTGTGTAGCATTGCCATATGGAGAATCTGCAGATTTTCCTTTTGATAAAGATAGTGGGGTATCATGTAGAAACTTATGTTCAAACAACGCATGCTCGATCCATGACAAATTGTGGGAAACAGGGTTCCGCGGTTGTGTATCCTATGAATGTTTCGGGGCGGGACAGCATGTATCACAAAAGATTTACCATGGAAAGGACTGGCGGAAGGGAGAACATGCAGATGAAATGTTCCGTGTCTTTCCAATTGTTCAACAACTACATGAAATGCTCTTTTATTTAAGGCAAGCTCTTACTTTAGAGGAAACTTCTTCTTTTCATAATAAACTTCAACGGATTTACGAAGCAATAGTAGAACTAACGGAAAGAACACCAAAAGAGATTTTAATACTCGATCTTATTTCCCACCGAAATAAAGTTAATGAGCTTTTAATTGCTTCAAGCATAAAGTATAGAGAGAATAGTACGAATAAAGGAAAAAAAGGACGAAAGAAAAAATCAAATTATATCGGTGCTAATTTAAAGGGATTAAATTTACAAGGGGAAGATTTTCGAGGAAAATTAATGATTGCTGCGAATTTAAGCAATTGTGATTTGAGAAGAGCTGATTTTATTGGAGCAGATCTACGAGACGCTAACTTAAAAGGAGCAAACTTGGGTGGTGCTCTATTTCTTACACAATCGCAAATTAATTCAGCTAATGGGGATGCTGATACTAAGATACCAAACTATTTGGAAAAACCAAGTCATTGGATAGAGAAAATACTTTCATAAATGTTCTGAACAGATTGTCAGATTACATCTATTCTTTACTTAAGTCATTAACTGAAATAAGTTTTATTTATTAAAAGGGAAAGGACAAATGTAGAATAGCATACATATTCATATAGGGCAAAATCCTTTGGAATATCAATAGAAAGAGGAGATTGTGCATGGTGAGACTAAATACCTTATATCAGCATAAAGTGAAGGGCTGGCAATCAAAACAAGTGATATATCAAATTGCTCCCTCCATTGGAGAAACAATTGTAATAGAAAAAGCTCATTATAAAATTGTGAATATTATGCATTATGCAGAAGACGGAACTGTTGAGGTAATAGCAAATGCAGAATAATAGGTAAAGAAAGATCAATCCAAATATAACAAGACATTATTTGTATAATTGTGTAGACAAATTTATATTATTTCGATTTTCAAAGGTTAAAGATGTCTAATTATATTTATTTAAGCTATAATAGTAAATAGACACACTTGAAAAGGAGAATGTATGAAAACTAAGGCTAAGATTAAAGGTGTTAAGTATAGTTCTGAATACAAATTTCCAAGGTACAAGGTCAAATTAGAAACACCTGAGGGGAAAGTATTAATTATTGCCTTCGATCATACTTTATCGTCCAAATCAAAAGGATATGTCCCATTAAATGTTAATTATGATGGGGAAGATATGGGAAATAAATTGTCATGGTATTCTAAAAAAATAGAAAATATGACAATTAATAACTTTCTAAGAATTTTAGCTGGCAAAATCGATAAATTTTATAAAGTAAGTTAAGGAAACTCTCTGTTTGAGAGTTTTTTTGTGGGAATTTTAATATTAGGTAACAAGATGGCGTTTACATATCGATAGCCGCTTCATATATTATATATTAGATAATCGAATAGGTTAGGAGAATGTATATGATATTCGAAGCGCTTCCGACATTTGTGAAGTTTTTATTTTACCTATTATTAGTGTTTTAGAGAGTGGTCATTCCTAACATGAACAATTTTGTCTATTTAATCTCAAAGTTCCAAATAATTGCTGAATTCATGGAAGAATTCAGCTTATTTGTTTTCCGACTATCGCATGATGAGGGAAATAAGGGTGCTATAATTACGGAAGATAATTATTAACGATAAAAAGTGAATCCTATAGTAAATCCATATCGTCTAACTAGCGAATCTGTAAGGGGGGATGACGTGATTTCTAAAAGACTAGAACATTATTATTAAGAGAGCTAGAGGAGTTGGATTTATAATACACATGGCTATGGTGGAATCACAATAAAGGATAATATGGAAGTAATGGATTCTATTCAGGAATCATTTGAAGGGTTGGATGAAAAAAATACAGATTCGGTGACGATTCAACCAATGATAGTCCAAAATATTTGGACTTATAATCCAATTGAAAAACCATTTAGAGAAAAAGATACTAAATTAGATTTGGGAGAATTGGGCAAAATCAACATTATTGGGGTTAAATATACGGGCAATGTAATGACGTTAACCTATGAATTAAATAGCCAATTTCCATTTCTGCATTCAAACTATTTTACGTTAAAGGATCATTTGGGAAAAGTATATTATGGTGCTAAAACATCCATAACCTTTAAAAAGAAGGATCATTATATTGTCGAAGAAGCATTTATGAATATTTCTAAAAAAGAACTAACGATTGAATATATGCAGGAAGAAGCTCCTGAAATATTGAAAGATTTAGAAATTGAAGTTCCGTTAAAATAATCTTATATGTAAACACTATTTAGAAGAGAAAAGGAACCCAAAAAATATTGGGTTCCTTAAAAAATGGTCTGACCATATTCATCATAATCCTTCAAACCATTTACCAAATTTACTAATACAAGATTCTTCTTTCTTTTCTTCATATCTATGAAAATCATCTTCTGTAAATTCGGCAAGTGTTTTATCAAAATTCTTTGGAATAAATATATACCAAAGATCAGACCATTTCTTATCATTATCTAATCCTCTTATATCTTCAGAAATAGTTCCTGGTGATTTACTCTCAAAGAATGTTATTTGTTCTCCATCAAAGTAAGCTAAACAAGACCTAAATTCACAAGCACGATTATTTTCTTCTCTTAGTAATTTCAATATGCCAGTAATACCTATCGTATCTAGCATATGGTTTACATAAGCCCTTGGAAAACCATTTAATTCTTCGATAAAAAAGCCGGAATCTAAAGCGATGCAAGGCTGCTTAACGATTTCATATGCTTGCAATACTTTTTGTCTAGCGATTTCTTTAATATCATCTGTTCGTGGCTCGCTTAACTCTTCCTGTATCGGCGTTACTTTAATATTTTTCAATTCCTTTTCTGCCGATGCAATTTTCCCTTTGTTGGTTGTGACAAATATAATTTCCTTCATATGAAATGTTTCTCCTTATGCATAATAATAATACTGAATTTTATTTATATTACTTAATATAACAAAATTAGGAGGAAAAAAGATTCGATTTCAACTAAATGGCCAAATAATTTTTAGATAAGATTAAAAGGAATGACTTTTCATATACTGATAATAAAGGAGGGGATAAGAATGAATCCGATTATCGTGATTATCATTATCGATTTGACTGTTCTCATCGATTGTTTCTGGTTTGATGTGAATAAAAAAAGGTGGGGATGGATGAATAATTGGACTAGCTTGAGTAAGTGGATCTTCTTTCAGCATTTATCATCGTTTCAGTATTAATTTACGTTGGTATAAGTGCAGTATATTTCTCAGCTTAGCGTTTAGAGTATGTTTAAAAAAGAGTGGGGATTTTGATATGCTTGTAGAAAACGGTTGGTTATATAAAAAGAACGAGATCGAACTTTTAGATTATATTTTTGATATAGTTATAAAGTATCCGAATTCAGCAAGTGCCAAATTTGAACTAGGAAATAGGCATGACTACAATCAGGGAGTTCATAAAATAATATTGGGAATTAAATAATGCTTTCGCTGTTCTAACTGTTGCAGAAATTCGTTTCCTACATCTACTCTCCATATCTATGTTCTTAGGAATAACCTTACATAATGCAAATAGGGAGTCAGAAGGTATGAAGATGTATTAAGAGCAATTATGCGACAAATGAACTACGAATTTAGAAAGATATACTTTGCATTCGATAACTACATTAACAAATAAAAAACATTAAAGTGCAGTCATTTTATGTAAAATAGGCTTAAACACTTGTTAAGCCTATTTTTTATCCCGGTTGGTGGTTTTGTATTTTTGGCCTTTGCCGTCATAGGTGATCCACTCCCCAACAGGATCGCCCATGTTAAAGTAGCCTGAACGCTTTATTGTCCCATCTATACGATACCATTCCCAATAGCCATCAGGTGTATCATCAATAATCTTTCCTTTTGACCAAATTGTTATTCCGTTAGCATGATACTTAATCGTATCCTCAACTATTAGATCCAGTTTCTTTTCTTTTACGCCATTAGGGTGTATTATGTCACAATTTTTCTCGTCCATGCATACCTCCAGATAATTGTTTATTGATATTATGGGATAGAAGCTAGGATGCTCTGCATTTAGTATTTTCACTTAAATTTTACTAAATCGCGACTCTCACCTTCTTTGTAATCAGAATACCAAATGAATGAAAGATATGGTAGACTAGAATCAAAAAAGGCAAGATTGATTTTTTGGAGGCTGATTATGGAAGTTTTTGCAGAATATTTAGAACGCATTGCTAATCCAGCGCATCGTGCTAGAACAAAAGAGGTTTTGGAGTGGGTAACAAATAATTTCCCTAGTTTAGTAACGAGAATTGCCTGGAATCAGCCGATGTTCACAGATCATGATACATACATAATTGGCTTTAGCGTTGCAAAACATCATTTGGCAGTCGCACCTGAAAGAGCTGGAATCATCCAATTTTCTGATGCAATTGTACAAGCTGGTTATGATCATACCAAGCAGTTGGTACGAATTAAGTGGGAAAGTCCGGTTGATTTCTCCTTACTTGAGAAAATGATCGATTTTAATATTACTGATAAAGCAGATTGCATGACATTTTGGAGAAAAGAGTAAAATGTAGAAGGGGTTTATTGGATGGCAAATAGGAAACTAAATCCTAAAGTAGAGGAATTTTTAAGTAAAGATAGTCCGTGGAAGGAAGAATATGTGAAGTTAAGACAAATTGTTCTTGAGTGTGAAGAGCTTGTGGAAGAATTTAAATGGATGCATCCTTGTTACACAATAAAGAATAAAAATATTGTATTAATACATGGATTCAAAGAATATTGTGCCCTTTTATTTCATAAAGGTGCTCTGTTAAAAGATCCTCAAGGAATTCTAATCCAACAAACGGAGAATGTACAAGCAGCAAGGCAAATTCGATTTACTAGCTTACAGGATATAGTGAAATTGGAATCTGTCATAAAAGAATATATTCATGAAGCAATTGAAGTGGAAAAATCCGGTTTGGAAGTAACGATAAAAGAGCACAAAGAATACATCATTCCAGAAGAACTTGAAACGAAATTTGAAGAAATTCCAGAATTGAAAACTGCCTTTGAAGCATTGACGCCAGGACGACAAAGAGCATACATTCTTCATTTTTCTCAACCAAAGCAATCCAAAACTAGAGTTGCAAGGATTGAAAAAGCAATGGAAAGAATTCTAAATGGCAAGGGTTTAAATGACTGTATTTGTGGATTATCTCAAAAAATGCCCAATTGTGATGGCTCGCATAAGTTTGTTGGCAAGAAATGAATGACTTCAATGGGAGGATTGTACTGATTTCACACGAAAGAAGTACAACCTCCTTTTTATACTGAAAGAAAAAGCGTAATAAAGAGCTATAAAATGCCTAATAAGAAATCGTGTTATGGACAAAAGATACAAATCGCTATTCAATATGTAATAGAAAATGGCGCTACCATGTTATCTGTCCCACATGATTTTTTAAAAGATTTACGCGCAAGGTGGGTGCAAGAATTCGATGGGAACCTAATTCAAATTGTTTGTAAAAGACAGATTTGAATTGCCCTGATTTACGAATGGCATATAAAGAAGGAGTATTCTGTCTAAACATAGAATAATACATAAAAATATGTTTAGAGAGGTGTATGGATGGACCAAATTAGTTGTATTTCCTACATTTTGCATCAGTCTCGTGAAGAAAACATAAGAAAAATAGCGATTGATCTGTTAATTGGGGATCTTTCGTTAAAAGAAGCAGAAGAAATTTCACCTCAAATGAAAAGAGAATTAAAGAAGGCAAAAGCATTGTATAAAAGTCACCCGGGTTGATTTAAAGGCCGTTTCAGTATTTGTCCAAGACTTTATGTTTGTAACAGGATAGCTACCCATTGAAAAATAATATAGATAATAAATCTAATTTTTAAGTATTTCTCTTGCTAAGAAATGCTTTTTATTTTGCTTTTTAAAAAAAACAATAAAAAAAGTGTATAAAACGATAATAATTTATTGTAAAACGATAAATGATATGGTAAATTCAAATAGAAATAAATAAGTGAGGTGTTTTTGATGAAACAGGTTTCAACGCTCTTTTTAAAGATTGCTGTTATTCTTATTGGAGTACCCATTCTTGCATTATGCATTTTTTTAGTACCGGAAATCGGAAAATTTGCTGCTGAATTGTATCCAAATAATGCTTATATAAAATATCTAATAATGCTTGATTTTTATGCTGCAGCTATTCCTTTCTACTTTGCATTGTATCAAGCATTTAAACTGTTAAACTATATTGATAGGAATGACGCATTCTCGGATTTATCGGTAAATGCATTAAAGAAAATAAAAAACTGTGCCATCTCCATTAGTGCTATTTTTGTGTTGGGTTTGCCGTTATTTTACCTTATAGCAGAAGTGGATGATGCCCCTGGGATCATTTTAATGGGACTGATTCTGATTTTTGCTTCGATGGTGATTGCCGTTTTTGCTGCCGTACTTCAAAAGCTATTAAAAGAGGCAATTGATATAAAATCAGAAAATGACTTAATCGTTTGAGGTGATATAAATGGCAATTATAATCAATATTGATGTGATGTTAGCAAAAAGGAAAATGAGTGTGACTGAACTATCGGAAAAGGTTGGAATTACAATGGCGAATCTTTCTATCTTGAAAAATGGCAAGGCAAAAGCAATCCGGATATCCACACTGGATGCAATTTGTGAAGCGTTGGATTGCCAACCTGGTGATATTTTGGAATATAGAAATGATGGAGAAATCTAATGATGAAAGGTCTAAAGCAGCTTATCTATTTTGGTTGGGAACAAGCATTATCTTGTATATTTCCTGTCGTTATTTTTGTTTCTTTGGCACTCACTAAAATGATAGAACTTCCCTTGATACCAAGATACGATTGGCTGCTACTTATCTGCCTTTTGATGCAGTGGCTAATGGTACGCACCGGTCTTGAAACGATGGATGAGTTAAAGGTGATAACCGTTTTCCATTTAATCGGACTTGCGCTGGAGCTTTTTAAAGTACATATGGATTCCTGGTCTTATCCTGAAGACGGCTATACAAAAATATATGGCGTCCCATTATATAGCGGCTTTATGTACGCAAGTGTAGCGAGTTTTCTCTGTCAGGCATGGAGGCGATTAGAGGTAGAGCTAGTAAATTGGCCACCATTTTTAGTTGTTGTTCCTCTTAGTACAGCCATTTATTTGAACTTTTTTACCCATCATTATTGGCTGGACATTCGTTGGTATTTATCTGGATTGGTACTAATCGTGTTTTGGAAGTCCTGGGTATTATACAAGGTAAATGGTATTAGATATCGTATGCCACTAGCCCTCTCCTTTTTATTGATTGGATTTTTTATTTGGATAGCAGAAAACATTGCTACATATTTCAGTGCATGGGAATATCCAAACCAAAGAGATGCCTGGAGTCTCGTTCATCTGGGAAAGGTGAGCTCATGGCTGTTATTGGTGATTGTTAGCTTTCTTATTGTGGCAACCTTGAAGCAGGTTAAGGGTAATATGACTAATAGTAAAGTAAATACTAATTCGATATGAAAAAAATGGTAGTGGAAAAAGTAAATGTAGTTGCCAGCTCCTTGATGAAATTAGATTGCAATAAAGTCTTGGAGCTCCTTTGTTAAATTATTAATCCTCCTCATCAGCTCCATTAGAGTACATTTCCTTTTCCGCTTGGAGCCATTTCATCATATCTTGTTTATCCGGATAAGAATCCTCTAAGTATTGGTGGCTTTCTAAAAATTTATATCCTTTTTTCGTTAGTCTAGCTGGCTTTAGTGAGAAAAAGGTATCGATTCTAAGTACTCTTTCAATATATCCTTCCTTTTCTAAAAAAAAGATAAAATTTTCAAATTCCCGCTGTTTTAAACAATAGTCTTTTGGTTTTGGTAAATCGATACCCTTGTGAAGCTCTCTTAGAATACTGTAGGTAATCTTCATTATCAAATCTCTTCCTTTTCTGTAATTAATTTTTCTCGAGCAACCATATAGATAAAAACACAAATAATAATTATAATCCTAATCAGTAAATGAAAGCAGATTTCTATATCTTAAAAAGAGAGTATAAAATATTTTGTGTAAATGAAAATTTCCATGTAAAAAGGAAGACCTTCTCTTGGTAGAATTAAGTCACCACAACCAATCCTAGAAAAGAGGTCTTCCCTATGAATCAGTTTACAACAGA
>NZ_CATNHG010000090.1:0-48919 GCF_950097965.1 Bacillus sp. T2.9-1 | reverse complement strand
TGACATTTGCAGTTTGGGCATTGATCAAACAATGGAAATTCATTCTTTTTTCCTCTTTCCCCATACTCCACTAGGCTAATACCAAAATCATGAAATTTGATCATAAAAAAACTCCCCCTTCTAATATGCAAAAAATTTAGCACATTATTCCAGAGAAGTATATAAACAATTCTGAAGGAATTTGAAAATTCCAACGGTATTTGAGAGGATATAAAGTGACAGTTTACAGAAATAGCGAGAAAATGAAAGAGCTTCGAGTCTCTGTAAAACAAAAAGGTTGGATAGATGATGACTCTGAAGATTTACATTTATATCGACTACCTGACGGAAAATATACGGTAGCTTCTGGTAATCACCGCATATTTTTATCGCATCAAATAGACATACAAAAGATTAACGCGATGGTTTCCCTTTTAATTCCAGAAAGCTACATACCCGAGAATATAAAAGCCAAAATAAAAGATTATGAGGATAAAGAGAAGACATACCAAATAGAAGTGGAAAAGATCCGCGAATCCTTGGAAGCCCTTGGAGAAATTCGCAAAAACGTAAAAGATGAATTTACTTATAAGAACTTTTGTAATCTAAGAGATGAAATGTATAATAAACGTCAATATCTCCTTCTTAAATTAGCCAAATTTTTAAACTTGGTACCCCATGAAGCAACAGAGTAATCGATATTACCTAATAGAAAATCTGTTCCTATTTATGTAGTAAAACAAAGAAGACTGCAAAATATCCAATCGAATATCTTTGCAGCCTCTTTTCCCTTTTCATTATACATTAAGCTTTTCCTGTTGAAGGAAGTGTTTTTCCTTCTTCACCAATAGTTAAATGAACATCTTTATTAAAATCTATATTTAAAATTGTAATAGTTAAATCGAGACCAAAAATTGTAATTAGCATAAAAGTCACCACCTTTATTAAAAAATACATATAAGCAATCATATTATTAATAAAAATAATTGCTTGTCCTTCCAATATAAGATATGAAAAATTTTAAACTATTGATTGTGTAGATAAATAATTTTAATCTTCTTTAGTACCCTTTCTCTTTATCTGCTCTTCCAATTTTTCTCTCTTCCACTTCACCTAAAAGAATATTATTATACATTCTTCTTTCAGATTTTTTAGATTATCCCCTTTTCTTAATAACATTACTTATTGCTCTCTGAACCGAAATCCATTTTTACAAATCCTATTTCTTAATGAAGATTCAAATTCCATTAATTTTTCACCTTTCTAGGTATAAAAGGTGGTCTTATAAAGAAGAATACCTATTAATTACTTCAGAAGGAGAAAAATTATGTTTGTATTACTAACGAGAATACTCATTGTTTTCATTTCATGGTGCGGATTTTTTGTAATTCCTAAAAAATCTATCTTTAAGTTTTTACCAGTTACTCTGTTTTCAACTATATTTTTATTAGTGGAAACATTACTCTCCATGGAATTTAAATGGTGGAAAGTAAAAGGTGGGATAAAAGGGAAAATTAATAATGCCTTTACATTTATTTTCGGTCCTTATTTTGTCGGAAATATCATCATTTTTCATTTCACCTATAAAAAATTTTGGCTATATGCCCTCCTAAATGGCATTATGGATTATTTACTAGCATATCCACTCAATAGCTTTTTTGAAAAACATAATTTTTATAAGCTCAAAAAGGTAAATAGTCTTTTTCTTTTCCTATCTGCCTATCTATATGCAATGCTAAATTATGGATTTCAAAAAATAATCGATAAAAATGAGCCAAATAATGAGCTCAACAACAGACCAATATAAGAAAATTCAAATTATGGTGATACAGGAACTGTATTAGCATAATTTTTTTGTTAGGATTAGTATAAAACAATTGTCACATAAATTAATTCTTCTACTGGATCTTAGTTGCAAAAAAGGTTTCAAAAAATGTTAGTAATGGATTCAGGAGTTAGTATGAAGTTTAGACAGGATTGATTATGTCAAGGAAGCATAGCCGACTAAGAAAATGATGATTTTTTTCTATATTTTTTTAATATTTCCAGGTGTAAGGTGGGCATCATTTCATTTATTTTTTGACTTACCCTTACTCCCACAAAAGAAAAAAGCCCCGGCACCTACAGCGCCAAGGCTTCTACTTCTTAATACATTTCCATGTATTGATCTCTCTCCCAAGGATGGACTTGCGTTCTGAACATGTCCCATTCAATCTCTTTTGCCTCAACAAAGTGAACAAGGATGTGCTCGCCTAGTGCGTCGATCATTGTTTCATTTTGTTTTAATTCTTCTAATGCATGGGCTAGGGTTGATGGTAAGTCAACAATGCCTTCTGCAATTCTTTCTTCTTTGCTCATGATATAGATATTTCTATCTACAGGAGCTGGAGGAGTCAATTGGTTGGCAATTCCGTCAAGTCCTGCTTTAAGTAAAGCTGCCATAGCTAAGTATGGATTTGCTGCTGGGTCCACGCTACGTACTTCTACACGAGTGCTTAGGCCACGTGATGCTGGAATACGCATTAATGGGGAACGATTTCGAGCAGACCATGCTACATAGCAAGGTGCCTCATAGCCAGGAACTAGGCGTTTATATGAGTTTACAGTCGGGTTAGTAATAGCAGTAAAGCTAGTAGCGTGCTTACCGATACCGGCAATAAATTGAAGTGCTGTATCGCTTAATTCTAACTCACCTTTTGGATCGTAGAAAACATTCTCGCCGTTTTTGAATAAGGAAAGGTTGCAGTGCATCCCTGATCCGTTCACGCCAAATAAAGGTTTTGGCATAAATGTTGCATGTAGACCATGCTTACGAGCAATTGTTTTTACTACTAATTTGAATGTTTGAATTTGGTCACATGCTGTAATTGCATCTGCATATTTAAAATCAATTTCATGCTGACCAGGTGCTACTTCATGGTGAGAAGCTTCAATTTCAAAGCCCATTTCTTCTAATTCTAATACGATATCACGACGACAGTTTTCCCCTAAATCTGTAGGTGCTAAATCAAAGTAACCACCATTATCGTTAAGTTCTAGAGATGGTGCGCCTTTTTCATCCAATTTGAATAAGAAAAATTCTGGCTCAGGTCCAAGATTAAAGTCAGTGAATCCTAAGTCTTCCATCTCTTTTAATATTCTTCTTAGATTATTACGAGGATCGCCTTCAAATGGTGTTCCATCTGGGTTGTAGATATCACAAATCAAACGTGCAACTTTCCCTTTTTCAGCTGTCCAAGGGAAAACGACCCAAGTATTTAGATCAGGATATAGATACATATCTGATTCTTCAATACGAACAAATCCTTCGATAGAGGAACCATCAAACATCATTTTGTTATCCAATGCCTTATCTAGCTGGCTGATTGGAATCTCCACATTCTTGATTGTTCCTAAGATATCCGTAAATTGTAAGCGGATAAATTTTACGTTACTTTCACTTGCAAACTTTCTAATGTCATCTTTAGTGTAATTTTTAGCCACGACTATTCCTCCACTCCCTACTTTTCTTCTTATCTATTTTTGAAAATAACGAGACATGTCTCCTTGTCTCATAGAGGGACGATGAGTATTATTAAAGCGACCTGCATTTAATAATTCTTTGCGCAATAATTTGCGTAAATCCTCATCCGATAATTCTCTGCGTGCTTTTTCTGCTTCTTTCTTCACTTCATCTGTCAGCACTTGTTTTTCTTGAACAGAGAAAATTTGTTTAATTCCAGCAAGGTTTACTCCTTGATCAATTAGATCTTTAATCTCCAATAATTTATCAATATCCGATAATGAAAAAAGTCTTCTATTGCCATCTGATCTTGCTGGAGCCACTAATTCGTGTTCTTCATAGTAACGAATTTGTCGAGCAGACAGCTCTGTTAATTGCATGACAATACTTATTGGAAAAAGAGGCATCGATCGACGAATTTGACTACCAGACATAGCATTCGGCTCCTTTAAATTGATTTAATCCACCTTCATTATATGATTGGGAAAAAAAGATGTCAACTAATGTTACAAATTCTTCCCAATTCATGTGACTGATTACTATATTCAAATAGTAATCAGTTTTTGTTCTAGTAATCGGTTAATCGCGATACATATCGCAATTTTCACATGGGAATAGGTTAATCCCCCTTGTACGTAAGCTACATATGGTGGTCGGATTGGACCATCTGCTGTTAATTCGATGCTTGCCCCTTGAATAAACGTTCCTGCTGCCATAATAACATCATCTTCATAACCTGGCATGTAATTTGGATATGCCGTCACATGGGAGTTTATTGGCGATGCATATTGAATGGCTTGGCAAAAAGCAATCATTTTGTCTTTATCATCAAACTGAACAGACTGAATAAGGTCTGTTCTCTTTGTATTCCAGCTAGGAGAGGAATTCATTCCTAATCGCTCTAGCATTGCTGCTGTGAAAATAGCTCCTTTTAAGCTTTGTCCAACAACATGTGGAGCAAGGAAAAAACCTTGGTACATTTCTTGAAGGCTATAAAGAGAAGCACCCGCTTCAGCTCCGATTCCAGGGGAAGTCATTCGATAAGAACATGCTTTTACAAACTCCTCTTTCCCAACAATATATCCACCCGTTTTCGCTATTCCGCCACCTGGATTTTTAATTAACGATCCAGCCATTAAATCTGCACCAACATGGCATGGCTCGAGATCTTCTACGAACTCTCCATAGCAATTATCAACAAATACAACGACATCTTCTTTAATCTCTTTTACAAAGGCAATCATTTTCTCAATCTCCGCAATTGGAAAAGAAGGTCTTGTTGCATACCCTTTGGAGCGTTGTATGCCAATCATTTTTGTATTTGCATGAATGGATGTAGCAATTTTTTCATAATCAGGCTGCCCGTTTGGAAGCAATTCCACACTGTTATAGCCAATATTAAACTCACGTAGAGATCCTATGCCTTCGCCTCTAATTCCTACGATTTCTTCTAATGTATCATATGGTTTACCTGTAATATACAGAAGTTCATCGCCAGGCCGCAAGATCCCAAACAGCGCTGTGCTAATAGCATGTGTTCCAGAAATAATTTGTGGTCGCACCAAACCAGCTTCCCCACCAAATACTTCTGCATAAATGCTTTCTAACGTGTCACGGCCATTATCATCATATCCATAGCCAGTTGATGGGATAAAGTGGGATTCACTTACCCGGTGATTTTGAAAGCTTGATAAGACACGAAATTGATTGGTATCGATTCTTTTATCAATAGCTTGATGGACTTCTTTAATTTGTTCTTCCACTTCATTTACTAACGTTTCTAGCTGTGTTCCATATGTTAACTGCTTATACATCTATTTCTCCCATTCCTCTACTTCTATCGGCTTTTTATATTTTAAAATAGCATGTTCTTTTAAGGCATACCCTTTACATAAATAGGTTTGTGTTTCTTCATCAAAAATTAAGCTCCGAAGTACTGTCTCATTTTTAAGCTGTGACAATAATTTACCATTATTGCTTTCAACCGTTGTTTCATAATATTCCATGTTTTCAATCATGATTTGTTCAATCGTTTGCTTCAGCCTTTCCCTGTCTTCCTTATCAAAAGCGCTAATTAAAATGCTTTCTGTCTTTGATGTTGGCACAAATTTCGAATGCACCAAATCTTTTTTATTATAGACAGTTAAATGTGGAATCGCAGGTATTTCCAAATCTTCTAGTAATTTATGTACTGTTTCCTCATGCTGATAATATTCCTCATTTGAGCTATCCACAATATGAAGCAATAAGTCTGCTTCGCGTACCTCTTCTAAGGTAGACCGGAATGCGGCAACTAATGTTGTTGGCAAATCTTGAATAAATCCTACTGTATCCGTAATAAGTGCCGAAAAGCCACTTGGCAAAATCAATTTTCTAGTCATTGGATCTAATGTTGCAAACAAGATATCTTCTTCAAATGAATCTGCTTCTGAGAGACGATTAAACAAAGTAGATTTTCCTGCGTTCGTATAACCAACTAATGCGATTTGGAAGGCTCTATTTTTCTTCCGTCTTTCACGATAGCGATCTCTATGTTCGACAATAACGCTTAATTGGCTTTTAATATCATCAATTCTTCGTCTAATATGTCTTCGATCTGACTCAAGCTTCGTTTCACCAGGCCCTCTTGTCCCAATCCCTGCGCCAAGTCTGGATAATTGGAGACCTTGTCCACCTAATCGCGGCAAAAGGTATTGCAATTGGGCTAGCTCTACTTGAAGCTTCCCTTCTTTTGATCTTGCCCTCGATGCAAATATATCTAGAATAAGCTGGGTGCGGTCAATGATTCTTGCATCCAAATTCTTTGATACATTGCGAACCTGACTTGGTGATAATTCATCATTAAAAATGATTAAGTCTGCTTCTAATTCTTCTGCAAGAGTTTCTAATTCTTCTACTTTCCCTTTGCCAATATAGGTAGAAGGATGAATTCTTTCTCGCATTTGCGTTAATGTTGCAACTACTTGTCCATTCGCTGTTTTCGTTAAATTTGCAAGTTCTTCCATTGAATATTCAAATCTGGCAGCGTCATTTTGTGTTTCACAACCAACCAGGATTACTTTTTCTTTATCAACTTTGGTTTCTTTCAACTATGTAACCCTTCTTTCCATGCCGAACTTCATCTATTATAGCAAACAAAATCCAATTCATCTATTTGCTCTTTATAAGATTACCCAAATTATAACGAAGTAAAAATGAATTTGAAAAAGAATGTAAAAAAGCTATTCCAAAAAGTAAACAACTCTTTTAAGAATAGCCTATAAACCTTATTTTTCATTAGAGTCTAACAGTAAATCATTACTTCTTATTGTCATTAGTTCGTATTTATCATAATTACTTTGCATTAATAAGCGCATGGCTTGGGCTCTTATCGATTTCTCGATGATATTGCGGATGTATCGACCATTTGAAAAGCTTTTTGGATGCTGGATATTTCGTACATAGGAAAGATGTTCTTTTAGTTTTTTTTCCGCCTCATGGCTTAATGCATATTCTCTTTCTTTTAGCATACGATCTGCAATCTCCATTAGCTGATCGGTGGAATAATCAGGAAAGTCAATGACAAGGGGGAACCTAGAGTGGAGACCAGGGTTTAAGGATAGAAAAAAATCCATTTCCCTTGAATAGCCTGCCAATATTAAAATAAAGTCATGCTGTTTATCTTCCATATGCTTTACTAATGTATCGATTGCTTCTTTTCCAAAATCCTTCTCTCCGCCTCGCCCTAGCGAATAGGCCTCATCAATAAATAAAATTCCTCCCATTGCTTTTTTTACAAGATCCCTTGTTTTCTGGGCTGTATGTCCGATATATTCGCCAACTAAATCAGCACGCTCTGCTTCAATTAAATGACCTTTTGATAAGACATTCATTTTTTGAAAAAGCTTGCCAATTAGCCTTGCAACCGTTGTTTTCCCTGTACCTGGATTGCCTTTAAACATCATATGCAGTGCCTGTTTCCCCGTTTTCAGACCATTTTCTTCTCGCTTTTTATTGACATAAATCCATGCGTATATCTCTTTTATCATTTTTTTCATTTCATCCATGCCTACAAGGCTTCCTAATTCAGCCTCAATTTCCCTAAGTGCTTCGTGTTCACTTGGAACAGTTCTTTTGATTGACTCAGCTTCTGGCTTTTCCTTTGGAAGAACCTTCTTTTTCTGTGAATTGATTACTACGCTGATCTGTCCATTATTCTTCATCCGGATTGGATGCTCCAAAAGCCACACCTCCTCTTAAAACAAAACGCTAAAAATCTCGCCCATCAAAAGCTTCATTTATGAATTTTTTAAGTATTTTAATCTATTCATACTGTTTGCCACTATTCCCCATTGTTAATGTATATTCAGAACCTCTTCTATTCATTAAACTATTTTAGATTATTTTTTTATCCCCATACAAAGCCTAGTCTGTAACAAGAAATAATCCTATTTTAAACGAATATTTTAGTTGGGTGGATTGGTAAGATAAACCTTAATTTATTTGCTCTTCATGGTAAAATAGAGGGAATTATTTTTAATATTCAAAGATTTATTTTGTATCATAGGGGGGATATAGAAATGGCTAGTATTTTTTTAACTTCAAATGGCTTTTTTACAGAAACAATAAAAGGTGAGTTTTTAGCCACACTTAAAAAACAAAGGATAAATCCGAAAGCTGTCATTATTACTACGGCCTCCACACTTAAAGAAAAAAATAGACTTGCCCTTAAAACGAAAAATGATTTTTTCGAAATGGACATAAAGCATGTCGATTTTATTGATGTTGAAGTGGAAAAGGGAGAAAGACTAAAGGAGTATAATATCATTTATATTAATGGTGGAAACCCCTTTCGCTTACTATATTTTATGAAAAAAAGCGGCGCTGACTTGATATTAAGATCATTGTCAAAACAAAATACTATCTTAATAGGAGCAAGTGCTGGTGCGGTTATTTTAGGACCTTCAATCGATGTTGTCCAGCATTTTTCTCCAGAGTTGAATGAGATAGGCTTGAATGACTATACAGCATTATCGTTAACAGATATCGCTATTTTTCCACATTATGATCGAGAAGATGTTTTTAAAGAAGACACTGGGAAGAGCATAGAGGATCGCTTAAGTGAATTTGAAGAATGGAATAATATCTCAGTAACGAGATTAAAGGACGACCAATACATCCTAATAAATAGATAAATTCGAATAATGCGCACACAAAAAAAGCTTGAGGATAATTCCCCAAGCTTTTTTTGTGTGCTACCTTAAATTGCTATGTACCAGTATCCCCGGACAGCTAATCTCCCACTTATCTCGAGAGCGCCTTAAAGTGAGATTAAACACCGATTAGCCACGTTATTGAACTTGTGTACCTTCTAAATCAATTTGTACATTTTTTTGTGGAGCAAATGTAGAAATCGCATGCTTATAAACGAGCTGTTGCTTTCCTTCTGATTCAAATAATACGGTGAAATTATCGAAACCTTTTATAAATCCACGTATTTGGAATCCGTTTAATAAGAATACCGTTACGTTTGTGCCGTCTTTACGCAGTTGATTTAAAAATTGATCTTGAATGTTAACTGATTGCTTCATGAAAATCCTCCTCTTTTCTCTCTACTATTATGTATTCGATTTTATTTTTAACATTCCTTCTAAATAAGACGAAATTTCCTGTAAATTTTTTGTTATGTCATGTGTTTTGACACTTTCTGTCATATCAAACCATTGTACATTCATTTTGTTGCGAAACCAAGTTAATTGCCTCTTTGCATATCTCCTCGAGTTCTGCTTTAACTCCTCAATTGATTCATCCAAGCTTTGCAGACCATCGAAATACTTATAGATTTCTTTATAACCAATAGCCTGAATGGATTGGCAGTCTCTAATGCCCTTTTCATAGAAGTGCTGAACTTCCTCTATTAAGCCGATATCAAGCATTTGCTCCACTCTTTTATTAATACGCTCATACAAAACACTTCTTTCCATCGTTAAGCCAATTAACGCAGCATCATAAAGTGAGTCCTGCTTCTGTTCTTTTTGAATATCAGACATTTTTCTGCCAGTGACATGAAAGACCTCCAATGCTCGAATCACACGCCTGACATTATGATGGTGAATGGCAGCAGCAGCTTCTGGATCTACTTCTTTCAACATATCATGAATAGTTAGGCTTCCTTCCGTTTGCGCCAATTCTTCTAATTTCGTCCGGAATTCCGTGTCTGTTGCCGTTTCTTGAAACTGATAATCGTATAAAACGGCTTGAATATACAAACCAGTTCCGCCAACAATAAATGGCAATTTACCTCTTGAAGTTATTTCCGTGATTTTTTTTCGAACAAGCTCTTGAAATTGTGCCACAGAAAAACCTTCATCTGGTTCTACAATATCAATTAAATGATGGGGAACCCCTTGCATTTCATCCTTGGATATTTTTGCTGTCGCAATATCCATTCCTCTGTAGATTTGCATGGAATCTCCGCTAATGATTTCCCCGTCGAATTTTTTTGCCAGTTCAATGCTTAGATTGGTCTTCCCTACAGCAGTAGGTCCGATTAATACAACGACTTTTTCCTTTATGGTCAAATGATTCAACTGCCTTTTTCAAACATTTAGCTAAATTTTATGCTATTATAATTATTTTATCACATTCCTGCGTGCAGTTTAACCTGTAAGCATTATTACCCAAACTTTATAAAATATACAATATTTTAATAATCGAGGTTTATTTTTTTCTTACCTGCTGAATAAATATTTATCGTATAAGTATCATTTTGAACAAGCATGTTTATTTCGTCGCTTTGTAAAAATTGGTCTAACGATCGTTTAATAGCACGTGCTATCTCTTCCTTGCTTTTGTCTTTTGTTAGAAAATACGTATAAATATCGATGATTACGTTTTTCTCCGTTGCATTGGTCCTTATTCTTTCTATATTATATTCCTTGCCTAACAAAAATCCTTCATTGAAATAGGGTGATAGTTTTAACCATCTTTCTCTTCGATCAACTATTTGCTTATCATAATAGGAAACTGTCACTGGTGCTTTATGATGATATCCATTTAAAATTTCCTGGACACGCAAAAGTTCTTTTTCCTCTTTTACTAGTTCAATATCGTTAGGAAGCGATACGATCCATCCTATTACTTTTCCTTGATCGGAATAGTCTCCTGGCCAAAGTTTTATCCTTTTCTCGTCTGCCTCTGTTACTATTTTATAGGCTGTTTGGTCCTTGCCTAAAGCTTTTAAATCATAATCCAATTCAACAGTATAAGTAATCTCTTTATCCTTCAATATTTGATAAACAAAAGGAATGATTTCCGACTTCTTTTGATAGAGTTCTTCCTTCTCCACGCTAATATAAACTTCAGCTTCCTCAAAATTGACCAAAACAGAAAACCCATCCTCCTGAAATGCTTCTGTTAATTGCGCTTTTATCATTTCGTCCAATTTATTTCCTTTATAAATCATTAATAAATCAGGTCCTTGTTTCGCTTGTGTCTTTTCTACAATGCCGATATTCATTGCCCCGCCGACGAGAAGAAGATGGAAAATGATGAAAGAGTACAATGCAGTCTTTTTAACATTAATCAAACTCCTCTTATATACATCATCAATTGAGAAGGGATATGCTAGGGTCTTCCCTTTCTCCAGTAGCCTGTCCACAAATGAAGCAAGTGAAATTCCGTTTGTTGCCAGTTGCTGTAGAAATGAAAATTGTATTCTCCTAATCTCTCTTATCGATTTTCGAACGATTCTAGCAATCTGCCTTTTATCTAACTGAAAATAGTAATGTAGCAAAAGAATAATCTGATCGATTTTACCAACCGAACTAAAAGAAAATTCAGAAAATAAAGATTCAAACACCGTTCTACTCTTTTTCACCTTCAACTGTTTTAAAATGTAGCGGTATCCTCTTTCTATTACATGAGGGGTATACCACTTTGTCGAAGGCTTTATTAAAAAAGCCTTCACGATTTTAAGTGCCTTTTCTCTATCGCCTGTAAAGAATTCTGTAAATAAAAGCCAATCTTTCACTTGATTGCTTTCGACAAGCTGCAACCCCTTCATAGTACCCCCTCCCTTTAAGAAATGATATCAAGTATCGAACTCTATCTCTTTTCTATTTATATCATAAATTTTTATTTCATAGGGAACATAGTTAAATTGACTTTGAATGTCTTCATGTTGCAGAAAGAAGTGTAGGGATCTGTTTAACTCTTTGACTGTATCTAAGTTTTTTGCCCTATCTTCCTCTGTTGCGTAGGCTAATTCTGTATATATTTCGATTTTCAATTGATCGTCTTCATAGGTTGGATACACATCATAAACTTGATATTTTTGCTCGCCAAACATATAGGCTTCTAATAGAGCTGGAATGATATCCCACATGGCTCTTTCCATTTCTACAACGCCTGCATCAACCTTTCCAAACGAAAAATCCCATTCTAAATCATACTTTTTTATAATATTTTTAATTTCTTCCTTCAAATTCGTTTCTTCTTCTTCTGTTATCGATTCAGAAAAAATCAACTGCCTTGATTCACCATTTTGATCACTTATATAGCTTTGCGTATAATAATAAGGAGTAGAAGTAACTAATTCGAATATTTCTTGTTCCATATCCATCCGTTTATTCTCAGCTTTTTGTTCCTCTGTTAGTTCTACATCAACCACTTGATTAATTTCTTCATATCTTAACTGATAATCCATGTCTCTTTCCTTTAAATAAGATTCGATAATCGAAGTTACCTCTTCCTTATTTTCTATACTCTCTGGTGTGGCCAATTGGACGTAAAGCGTATTATTTTCGACATCTGGATAGGTATAAATATCCGTATACCCTTTTTCTTGAATCTCCTTTCCAAGCTGTAACACGCCTCCTTCCTTATAAACTTTATACACATCAGGGCCTAAACTAACTCTCGTTTTCCCTATGATTTCCTGATTAATAGATCCTCCAACAAATAAAATCAACAAAATGAAGATAATCACGGGTGCCTTTCCCCTACTAGTCCTTGTCTCGATGTATAGATGTTTCTTTTCTAATACTTGATTAACTGGCATCATACTTTTTAGGAGACTTACATCTTTTTTTATTACGTCCTCTATATCATGAATAGATACTAATTTGCCATTATTTGTCCATAAAATAAGAGAAGCGTATATAATTTGTTTTGTCTTTCTAACTGAAATCGGTAAATATTGCGCTATTTTTTTATAAGAAAAACCGTAGTAATACTTTAGTAAAAAAGCAACTCTAGCTTTTTCGTCAAGCAAACCTAGTCGAGTTAATAGAACACTAGAATCGATTGGTTTATAGTTAATGTCATTATTGCGATGATATTTTCTATATTCCTTGATTATTGGTTTTAGAGAAAAACGTTCACGTGAAGGGAAGGACCACGTATCCCTCACTTGATCTAATGTCCGATCTAACAATCGTTCTGCTAGCCCACTATCACCAGTTAATAAGATTGCTAGTAAATACCATTCATCTATATTGTCTTGTATAATTATTTGCTGCTTCCATTGTCTAGGGCGCATGTTCAGAATATGTTCCGCCTTTCTAGTCATTCTCCATATATTACCTATATTTTAAAGGAAGTTAGAACCATTGTCATCACCTTCTGTTTGAAAATTCACTTTTGAATAACTATTCAATTTAAATAATTAAGAACAAACACGCTGTATTTTATCGAGTTATAACAATAAAGATTTTTCTAAACAATAATCAAACATTAAAAAACTGCCTTGATTCTACAAAGCAGTTTTTCAACTTAGAAATTAGGATAATTCCAACATTCTATCCAATGCTAGTTTTGCATTGGATGCAATTGGCTCTTCGACAATTATTCGATTACTTTCAAAATCCTCTTCAATGGATTCTAAGCACCATACAAAATGAGGCAAATCAATCCGGTTCATTGTTAAACAAGCACACATATATGGATTGAGGGAAATAATTTCTTTATCTGGGTGTTCTTTGATTATCCGATTGACTAAGTTCATTTCCGTACCAATGGCAAAGGCACTTCCTGGCTCTGCCTTTTCGATTACATCAATAATATAGTTCGTGGAACCAGCTAAATCAGATGCTGCTACGACTTCTCTGCTGCACTCCGGATGGACAATGATTTTCATATGTGGATATTGCTTTCTAACTTGCTCAACATTACTAACGGTAAAGTTCTCATGAACAGAGCAATGCCCTTTCCAGAGTATCACTTTAATGTCTTCTATCGCTCCTTCATAAACAAGTTCATTTTTGATTGGATCCCAAATCGCCATTTTTTCTAAAGGAACCCCTAAATTATAGGCTGTATTTCTGCCTAGATGCTGATCAGGTAAAAATAGTAATCTTTCCTTTTGTGTAAAAGCCCAGGATACCATTTTTTCAGCATTGGAGGAGGTTACAGTTGCTCCTCCATTTTCTCCGACAAATGCCTTAATAGCTGCTGTTGAATTGACATAGGTAAGCGGAATAATCGTGTCACCAAATAATTCCTGAAGCTTTGTCCAAGCTCGATTTGTCTGATAAATATCGGCCATATCAGCCATGGAACAACCTGCTCGCATATCTGGCAAATAGACTTTCTGCTTCTCTGTTGTTAAAATATCCGCTGTTTCTGCCATAAAATGAACACCGCAAAAGACAATATACTCTGCTTCTGTGTTTTCTGCAGCAACTTGTGCTAGCTTTAAACTATCCCCTGTAGCATCGGAAAATTGAATGACTTCATCCTTTTGATAATGATGCCCTGGAATAAATAGTTTTTTTCCTAAGCGTTGCTTGATACTTGCTACTCGTTCTTCTAATTCTGTGTTTGTCATCGCTAAGTATTTTTCAGGTATCGTATTCGAAGCTTGTAATCCCTCTAAAATATTCATTTTCCTCTCCCCTTTTATCCTTTAATGAATACTTACTTTTACACTAATATCTAAAGCTTTCACCGAATGCGTTAAAAATCCTAATGAAATATAGTCCACTCCACACTCTCGATAAGAAGCAAGATTATCTAAAGTAATTCCACCAGACGCTTCTGTTGTAACAGTTTCTGGGACATGGGGAATCCACTCGACAATTTCTTCTGGCTTCCGATTATCAAACATAATAACATCTGCGCCAGCCGCTAAAGCTTCAAACATTTGCTCCTTCGTTTCTGTCTCCACTTCCACCTTTACCATATGACCAATCGACTCTTTAACTGCCTTCACTGCATTGGCAATCGAACCGGCGAATGCAATATGGTTATCTTTAATCATTACCGCATCATACAGTCCAAAGCGATGATTATGTCCTCCCCCAACAGTTACTGCATATTTTTCCAACATCCGTAATCCTGGTGTCGTTTTTCTCGTATCACAGATTTTCGTATAGCCACTATTTAATGTTTCTACCGCTTCTCTTGTTTTCGTTGCAATCCCGCTCATTCTTTGGACAAGATTTAAAATAACGCGCTCGCCTTTTAAAAGCTCTCTAATATTTCCTTTTGCTGTCGCCAATTTTTGGCCTGCTTCAATTCGATCTCCATCCTGGACATGCATCGTTACTTCTATTGCTCGGTTTAGAACCTTGAATCCTCTCTGAATGATCTCTTCCCCGCAAAAAACACCATTGTCTTTCGATAGAAAAACAATTTCTCCTTGCTGCTCTTTCGGAAAAATCGCATCTGTCGTCACATCACGTTCGCCGATATCTTCCATAAAAAATGCTTCCAGTTGTTTCTGCAATTTTAATTGGTTCATTTTGATTCTCCTTTGTTCGTTCTCTTTTAAATCTAACCTTTTTCTTCATCCATTCATCCTTTTCCACTGGATAATCGGAGCGAAAATGGCCGCCTCTACTTTCTTTTCTTTCTAAAGCAGATTTTGTAATTAGAAAAGCCGTCATCAGCATAAAGTATTTCTCTATCTCTTCGATTGATTTATTATCAAAAGAGATTTTCTCATAATCCCCTATTCCGAAATCTTCTAGCCACTGCAATTGCATACGCAAGTTTACTTCATTACGGACAATTCCTACATTTTCCATCATTCGTTTTTGGATTTCTTCTTTTTCTGGGAAAATTGGATAGATACCTGAATTCCTTTCTTTGTTATCTATTTGGGTATCCAGCTGTTTTATTTTTGGCGATTGATGAAGGAGCGTTGCTAGATTTTTCCCCATATATAATCCTTCTAAGAGAGAATTGCTGGCAAGGCGGTTGGCTCCATGAAATCCCGTGCAAGCTGCTTCTCCAATTGCATAAAGATTTTGTACAGATGTTCTTCCATAAAGGTCTGTGTCAATGCCGCCCATTAAAAAATGGCTACCTGGCGCAACTGGAAGTAATCCTTTTTGTAAATCAATGCCTTGCTCTACACACATTTTAGTTATCGAAGGAAATCTTTCTTGAAAATTAGCTATCATGGAGATATCTAAATAAACTGTTTCCCCTTTCGATAAATATTGATAGATGGTTTGGGAAACAATATGGCGTGGTGCTAAGTCTTTATATGGATGAATTTGTTCCATCACATACTCTCCCGAAGCTGTAACTAATCTTGCTCCATCTCCTCTGACCGCTTCTGAAATCAGCCCAATCGTTTTTCCATTTACATAGAGTAGTGTAGGGTGAAACTGTACAAACTCCATATCGCTGATGCTGGCCCCAGCTAAATAAGCAAGCGCAATTCCATCTCCTGTAATAGTGGAAGCACTACTCGTATAGGTGTAAAGCTTCCCACATCCACCTGTTGCAATAACCGTATGAGCGCTATAGAATTCTCGTCGAGTGCCATCTGGCAGTATCCCTTTTGCGCCAATACATTGATTAGTATTAGTATTTACCATTAATTCATAGACAAAAACATTTTCGATGATTTCTATATTATTAGTCTTCGTTTCCGTTAGATATTTCATCACCTGTTTTCCTGTTGAATCGCCACCGCTATGGACAATTCTTTTTTCAGAATGAGCCCCTTCCATTCCTAACGCAAGATTTCCAGTTCTATCCTCATCAAAAGTGCATCCAGCGTGCCATAATTCACTTATTAACCTAGGTGCTGCTCTTGTTATTTCTGCAACTACTTCTGGATTATTATGGAATCGCCCTGCTTCTAACGTATCAAGTGCATGCTTTCTATAATTATCTGATTCTCCCATACTTGCAGCAATTCCACCCTGTGCTAAATAAGAATTGCTCATTTCCGCCTTTGATTTTGTGAGAATAATCACATTCAATTCAGTTGAAAGTTTTTTAGCTAGCTGTAAACTTGCGATTCCACTGCCAATAATCAATACATCTGCGTCCATTTTATACCTCCTGTTTTACAGGTGTCTTGACACCTATATTTACATAGATTTAAAATTATGACAAGTGTTTTTTTATTAAAAGATTTTTAAATAATTAAGTTCCTATTTTTCATAGCAAATGAAAAAGCAATAACATTGCATTCCTTTGTCTCCCACAACTTAACCTATTGGAGGAATTTCTAATGAAATATTTTGATTATGCAGCTACTACTTCTTTGGATCCTGATGCTGCTTCTACCTATGTGGAAGTTGCTTGCAAATATTTTGGTAATACAAATAGTCTCCATGATATGGGAGACACAGCTAATAAAATCTTAGAGAATTGCCGAGACGAATGGGGAAAATTAATTAACGTTGATAAAAATGGGGTTTATTTTACAAGTGGCGGTTCGGAAAGTAACTATCTTATCTTGCAAAGCTTGCTATTGGCATCAAAAAAGAACGGAAAACACCTCATTACATCAATAGCAGAGCATGCTTCCATTCATAGTACAATGCAAGCTTTAGCAGATAAAGGCTATGAAATTACCTATCTACCTTTATTAGAAACTGGTGTAATCGATATAGAGTTGCTAGAGGAATCCATTCGACCTGACACCATTCTTGTTTCCATTCAGCATGTGAATTCTGAAATTGGCGCTATCCAACCAATAAAAGAAATCGGTGCAATATGTAAAAAGCATGACGTCCTTTTTCATAGTGATATGGTGCAAAGTATTGGGAAATTAGATGTTAAGGAAGTAACTCCCTTTGTTGATGCCTTGTCCATCTCTAGCCATAAATTTTATGGACCAAAAGGGGTCGGTGTAGCCTATATTAACCCGAATACACCTTGGATGCCATTATTAGCGAATGGTAGTCATGAAAACGGCTTTCGTTCCGGCACAATAAATACAGCTGGGATTGCGAGTATGACAGTTGCTGCGCAAAAGGCGTGTTCGACGATTTCGGAGAACGAAACAAAGCTTTCTCAGCTACGCAATTTATTTACAGAGATGATAACGAAAGAGTCTGTTACTATTTTTGAATGCAAGGAACAATACCCAGGAATTATCGGATTGAGGGTTAAAGGATTGGAAGGCCAATGGCTTATGCTTGAATGCAATCGTCGTGGATTCGCCATTTCAACGGGAAGCGCATGTCAGATTGGAAAACAGGCTCCTTCTAAAACAATGAAGGCGTTGGCTCTGCCAGATGGAGAGGCAAAAGAATTTATTCGGATTTCGATGGGAAGAAATAACACGGAAGAAGATGTAATTGATTTGGTAAATGTAATAAATGAGATAGTTTAAAATTTATTAGAATAAACATCAAAAAATGCTGAACCTATCTTTAGTAATAAATAATAAATGTTGAAAGCCTTATTTTGCGGATTTAATAAGGCTTTCAACCTTCAATTTGTATGAGGTTATGAGAGTTTCTTAATCATGATATAGTCAATTTGCTCTTCATCCCCCATATAAAAAGAATGAGCACCAGTTTGAACGAATCCATTTTTTCGATAAAAACCTATAGCATTTTCATTTTTTTCCCATACACCTAGCCAGATCTTCCTTTTAGATTCTTTCTTAGCAATTTCAATAGCTTTATTTAATAGAAATTGCCCGAGTCCATGTTTTTGAAAATTGCTCTTTATATAGATTCTTTCTATTTCAAGTGAGTCTTCCCCCATTTTTTCAGATTGTGCATCCTTCATATTTACCTTTAAATATCCAGCTAGTTCGCTATTTAAATAGACAAAATAGAATTGTGAAGAAATATCGGATAATTCCTTTTCTAGTTGTTCCAAGTTAAAGGCTTTTTCCAAATAGTCCTTCATGTTTTCTGTTGAATTTTGATTTTTGAAAGTCTCATCAAATGTTTCATAACTTATATCTTGCAGTTTATGTATATCGGAGAATGTACATTCTTTAATATGAATAGTCATTTAACTTTTCACTCCTTGATTATCAATAATTCCGCTTATTTCCTTGCTTCACGTACTCCCAGTCCTTTTCAATATTTTTTCTTACTCGTTGAAGAAAGTTAAACATGACTTCAACCTCTGACTCGGAAAAACCCGTTAAAGCAACTTCATTTGAATACTCATTTTCTTTTTTTATAAAAGGATAAACGTTTCCCCCTTTCTCTGTTGGAAAGAGTTTTTTTATTTTTTTGTTATGTTGATCACCTTTTTTTTCAATAAATCCATTAATCTCCAATTTCTTTATAGCTCTTGCAGCCGTTGTTCGATCTACTTTAATCATCTCTGATAATTTTTCTTGAATGATTCCAGGGTTTTCATATATTCTCACAAGGTATAAATACTGCCCCTTAGTGAGATTATGTTCTTTAAATTCGATATTGCTTATTGAATCTAATGCTCTTCCAATCATACCAATCTCACGAAGAATTTCTTTCATCCTTTCACCCACTCCTGTTTATATTGTTGTATTTGCAACAATATTCAAAATTAAAGATAACCTATTTTTGTTGAAATTGCAATCAAAATATACGGACATAGCATTTTTTTATGCTAATTTACTTTGCAATCTATTTTGGAAAAAATTCTTATTATTTTATGAATAACCGGTGATTGCTTCAATCCCATTGCCTTTCACCAATATTTTAATTTCCAAATACAATTGAAAATAACCTTCAAAATAATCAGATACGCTTACATAAAACTCTTGAAAAAATGTCATATTAATTAAGTAAAGGGGAAAAAACTTCTAATTTAGTGTCTCAATTTAAAAAGTTTGGAGGGTTTTTTATGAAAAAGAATAGCCATCATGTGGAACTTACCACTGCAGAAATAGCAAACCTTTGGACTCAATACATGAACGATTCCTTATCTATTTGCATCCTTACCCATTCAATCGAAAAGGCTGAAGACAAAGATATTAAAGAGATTCTTCTATTTGCCCTTAAACTTGCCGAATCTCATATCGTAAAAATTACAAATTTTTTTAATCAAGAGAACTTTCCCATCCCCAAGGACTTTATATTGGAGGAAGATGTAAATTTAAATGCACCTTCTATATTTACAGATGCTTTTATTATTGCATATTTGCACGTGATGACATTACTAGGTTTAACAGGATATGCTGGAGCCGTTGCATCTTCTTCAAGGGAAGACCAATTAGATTACTTTATAAAATGTAATAATGAAACAATGGAGTTACATAAACGAATCGTTGACGTTATGCTAAATAAAGGATTATATAGTAAAACTTCTAGAATCAATAGACCAAATCAAGTCGACTTTGTTGATGGTCAGAATTATTTAGCAGGCTGGTTTGGAAAAAAACGACCTTTAAATGTTATTGAAATAAGCGGAATGAGCTTTAACATGAAAAAAGACGTAGCAAAAACGGTATTAGAATTAGGTTTTGCTCAAGTATGTCAAACAAAAGAAATACAAAAATATTTTGATCGTGGAAAGAAAGTATGTTTAAATCACTTCACTACTTTTAATAATATACTGACAAAGGAAGACTTATCTTCTCCAAAAACATGGGTTTCGGAAGTAACGAATTCCACTGTTTCCCCTTTTTCCGATAAATTAATGCTCTATCATATTGTTACATTAGTTTCCGCAGCTGTTGGCTATTATGGAGCTGGTTTAGCCGTTTCCCAACGGAGAGATCTAGCAGCTGAATACACTAGATTTATCGCTGGAGTAAGTCTGTACGCGGAAGATGGATGTGAGTTATTAATAAAGCATGGATGGTTAGAACAACCCCCTTTAGCCGATAACAGAGAAAATTTAGCAAATAAGAAGTAATGAGTATCCATGCGAAAAGGATTAGTTTTAGAAAATATACTATGGAGCATAGCATTACCAGGTTTTGCTCAATTACTTAACAAAAGTTATCTAAAAGGATTCTTCTTTATCAGTCTTGAGTTTGTGATAAATATTAAAGCAAACTTTAATCAGACGATATTACTAAGTTTTCATGGAAGAATTCAAGAAGCAATTGGAATCACGAATTTTCAGTGGCTAATGTTTTATCCTTGCTTATATTTCTTTGCAATGTGGGATGCATGCAAGGAATGTGGAGTAAAATTACCCCTATTCGCGTCTCTTCCGTTCGTCTTCTCAGCGTATTTTGTAACAGTAGGATTAATATTATCACCAGAGCTCAAACTTTTCGGAAAACTATTAGGACCTGTATGGCTGCCAATGTTATTTGTCATACCAGGTGTCTGCATTGGATTTTTACTAAAAAAAATCTTATCTACTTTCACTTAAAAAAATACCAAAATGATGGTATTTTTTTGTTTTCTTATTTCTAACTTATTTTTTCTAATAATTGTCGAAATTTGTTTTTCGTTTCTGGATGATAGGTAATGATTTCTTGAAAAGCATATGCCAACAACTCGAACTCTCCCATTTTATCTACTTGTTTAAATCCTTTTCTTTCAAAAAATATTTTGTCTGGTAACCAGCTTTTTTTACTGGTTACCAATACAACTCCATCAAGATTTAATGCTTGGGCATCTTTCATACATTCCTCTAGAAGGATACTACCAAAGCCTTTCCCTTTACTCTGTCCAACTATCCAGAAACAATGGATCACCATATATTCCATTGCATCGATTGCTCTCCACGTAAATTTGCCAGGAATGTATTCAATAAACCCTCTTTGCCGTCCATTTTCTTGCATAATTTTCACTTTTAATCCTTCTTTAAATCGTCCTTCAGCCATGCTAGTTTATTTTGATACCCCTCCGCTTACCTTTCCTAAGCCATCCTTTTTCTAGTTCAATACCTTCCCCATTATCACATACGAAGCCTCATGCTCACTAGGAATAAACGGTTCCTTTATGTCAATCCATCCCATTTGCTTATATAAATGACGGGCGACTGTATTGTTTACTTGTGTTGTTAATACAACCGTTTTGTTTTCAACGCCCTTTAACAATTCATGAATAAGCTTTTTTCCATATCCTTTATTTCGATACAACGGATGGACAGCAAATTCAACTACTTCAAAACAATCTTTTAGCCATGTTTCATATTGTTTTTGATTAACCTCTTTGGAAAGCAATTCATGATAATACTGTCCAGGTAATGAAGTATATCCATATGCAAATCCTAAGAGTTCCTCTTCAGCTGTAATGATTATATATCCTCTAAATCCTTCATAAGTGGTATGCCTAATCAATCGTTCCTTTATGGACTTATTCCATACTTGTTTATATAATTCTTCCATTTTATTGATGATATTTTCGTTTTTATTTATTGCTAATAGCCGGACCACTTTATTCCCTCCCAAATTTCCTATTAAAGCTTCCTTTTTAAGCCCTCATGTGTTACTTGAAAACCTAATCGTTCATAGAATCTTAAAAGCATCTGATCTTTGTTTATCTGTCGTAAGTTGGATTAAATGGCAGCCACGGGATTTCGCACGTTGGATTGCCCAGTTGATTAATGCCGTACCTACTCCTTTTCCCCTAGCAGAAGAAGCAATCCTTACTCCTTCGAAAGTAGCTCTCCATCCTCCCTGATGGGTGATATATGGTGTAAAAGTAATTTGCTGCACTCCTACTACTTAATCTTCGACACATGCTACTAATAATTCATTATTGTGGTCTGCAGAAATTGCCTTATATGCCTCGATGTAGCTATCTGGCAATGGTTGTTCATAACGCTCCAGTTTACTCCCTAAAACATCGTCCGCAAGCATTGCAACATTTTGATCTAAATCTTGTTCTGTCGCCATTCTAAACTGTAATTCTTCCATCTGAGTCTCCCCTGTCAAAAAATCAGTTTCCTTAATTTATTTCTTTCTCATTCTGTCCTTACCCCTCGATATCCTCTAAAACGAAATAGATTTCTTGGATAATAGATTGAATTTTCCAATATTAAAAAAGTATACTAAAAGAGTAAATCGATACAAAATATTTAGAACAAAAAAATAGATCAAATACATTTTCAGTCTATCTTTCTGACCTTTTCCGATATACAGTCAGATTAATGGCATTCAATATGATTGTAACAAGAATAAGGACTGTTGCTGCTACCACCACACCCCTAGTAGTGTCCATAAGTGCGCTCCAATCCTCAACCTTAACGAGATGATAATTATAGATAATCTGAAATAATAAAGAAATCACACAAGCGCTCATGCTAACAAGACCAATTATTAACCGATTTCCCTGATTCTCTCTATTATTTCGCATTAGATTAGCAGCTGGCAATATCCAGGCAATTAAACCAAGCACTAGACTGCCAATATTAAGTAAACCCATCATATTTAGTACCTCCTTTGTTAAATTTGAATCTATACTTGCCAACAATATAAGGAAAAGAGAACGATAACATAAATTAACAATTAATCACAAAGACAATGTAACATATATTTAAAAATTTCCCCATAACCTTTTCCACTCATTTATTCATTAACCATTTAAACCATCTTCCATGGCCGTCCGTATCCGCAATCGTATTTTCGTTTTTTTTACCAGCCAAATAATAATCTAAGTGTAAATATCTATCTTGAATATTATTGTAAAGATGCGATACTGAACATATTTTCTCATTTAATTAAATCCTTTTGAAAAACTTATCAACTTCCTAAGAAGATTTTAAAATAATTATTTGTTTTTCTTTAGATAGTTGTTTTAGCTTGTTTTCGATATCAGGTTTATTCATTTTAGGATAATTCCAAATCCATTTAAAAAAATCTAACTCAAACCTTTCTTGACAGCCTTCTGCCCTATCTTGTCTGGTTTTATTTCGATATTGCCAAATTCTTTTTAAAGCACGATATATACAAATCGTTCGTTTGAAATCGAGAAAAATGATTGTATCACATGCTTGAAGTCTCAAATCCATCGTTCCGCTATAATTACCGTCAATTATCCATTCTTTCTTTTGCATTAATTCATATTGTATTTCCCGTTGTTCTTCTTTTGAGACACTTTCCCAATTCGGTCTCCAAAATAAGGAATCAAGGTGATAGACTTTTATATTTAATTTATCACTTAATTGCCTTGCTAGAGTGGATTTCCCAGAACCACCAGAACCAATTAGTACAATTTTTTTCATTGTTATCCCCTTTGATGCTACTTTCAGATTTTGCTTTTTACAAATAACTGTTCAAAAACCCAAAGCTCTTTTACTATCTTTTCTATATCCATCACGCTATCATATTTCTTTTAAGCCGCTTTTACCTATGTCCATCTATTCGAGCCTGAATGTAGCCGTAATATGCACATGTGCCATTTTGACTTATGTCTTTTACATCAAAGCCACACTTCTCATAAAAACCGTAATTATTGGCGGACGTATGTGCAAACCAATCACCGTGGGGAAGCTTTTTTACACATAGTTCCTTTAACTTTTTACCAATACCTTTTCCGCGATATTCTGATAAAACAATTAAATCCATAATGTTTGCAGCCATGATTTTGTCTGAGAGGACCCTAACCATACCAATCATTCTATTATGATCCCAAACAGTAAATGCCCAAGTGGAGTTTTCGAATATGAGTGTAAATTTCTCTTGCTGCCAAGCTGGAATATTTCTTGCCCATCCAGCATCTTCAAATAATGCTTCCACATAGTCAGCATGAACACCCTCGGTACCTTCTCTTATTATGAAACTGTTGAAATATTGGTACATGGTAAATGTCTCCTTTATTTTTAGGAAATTCTTTAATACTGTCACCCTCGAATTAATTATTTCATATTTCTGAATTTAAAAGTTGCAAAATATTTATTAATATAGTTTTGTCCACAACATTTTTTAACTAAATCATTCTTTTCTCCAAATAACAATTGGAGCAGAAATTGAGTTTTAATAGTCTATTTATTTTTCCGAAATTCCATTTGCCAACAACAAAAAATAGATCCAAACAGATATCGGAATCATAACGGTTATATTAGATAGAATACTAAATAACTTTATACTTTTATGATTTGAATGTACTCCTATAAGGAGAGAAACTAGTAGGCCTATATCAATTAGTAAATACAAGCTTATTGGTATCCATAGATTCAAATTAGGACCTCTTACGAAAAGAAAGACTGCTATTGCAGCTAAGAATAAGACTAAGGTTAGGCCAATGGATAAAAACTCTTTCTTAATTTTTTGTTTTTGTGACAAGGTATTACCTACTTTCGTATTGGAATAAGACTTACCTTACATCTAGCTCAGTCCTAATTAACTAATAAATGGTAATGTTATTTATACGAATTAAATCCATGATAAGTCTCAAAAAGGGAGGATCTCCCCCCTTTCATTTTCAAACTATCCTAATCAACCAGACCATTGCCTATATAAGCAAATGTATTTATATCTGCATAAACAATCATATTGTTTGGAATGGATTTACCTTTTGTTGGAAAATCAAGCAAATATACTTCTTCTCCTTCATATGATTTATCATCAACTAGAGACATCATATTCTTAGTAAGAGTAACTTTCGAAATTTTCCCATCTGCCCAAGTACCATTGATCCTTTCTTTTTGTTCTGCCGACAATTGGTTCCAAACTATTTCTCGGACATCCTCTTTTTTTACAACCTTATCATCCTGTAACAAACTATCAACCATGCCGTCTAACTGATTCAACCATTCTGTTCTCTTCTCTTTTTCCTTTTCATTCTCAATTTGTTCAGCCACTTCAGCGATTTCCTTTAACTGTTCTTTTATTGTTGAATCTCCTTCTAATGCAGCATAATGTTTAGCATATGCCTTTGTTGCATAACCTATATGTTTTTCGTATGATCCCAGGTCACTATAGGGTTCATAGCTCTCAGCATGAATACTATCTTTTATGCTAATTAACCAACTTTTCATATCCGAATATTCCAGTTTTTCAATAATGCCATTTCTTTCATCTACAATTCCATTGTCCTCTGCTATTATTATCAATTGATCCACCGCTCGCTGTAAGTCTAATGTATCTTCTACTTCTATTTCATTTTGAGCTGCAGCTTCCTTTTGTAGATTTTTAGCTAGTACGCCTATTTCCTCCAATTTATCTACAATTCTTTTATTTTCCTGAATTGCAGCGTATTGTTTGGAATGGCTCTCAGCATATTCCCCCACTTCTTTTGCATATTCTTTTCCATTTTGGTACCACATTTCTGAATTTTGCAATTTCAAATTTAGTTCATATAAGAAACTCGCTAGATTAGGATTTTCTTTATTTCCATGTTTGCTAGTACTAGTTGTTTCCTTTTTATCATCTTCTTTATCGTTCACTTGCGCCACTTGATTACGTTGATAATCAAAGTTTCCTGTTTGCTTAAATACATATCCACCTATAAAAACAATAAAACAAGCAACTGCAACAAAGGAAAGTACTGGTGCAAGGGAAAAACGATTTTTCGTTTTTTTATCCTGAATCACAGCACTAAAGAGTTTTTCTTTGTCTGCAGCACTCATTTTCCCATGCTTTAAAACAGTCTTATTCATACTTTCTCTTAAAGATTTCAGATCATCACTCATTCCCACCGCTCCTTTCCAATTTCTTTTGAAGCATTTTCTTTCCTCGTCTCAATCTAGTTTTAATAGTATCAACATTCAAATGGGTTAATGCTTCTATTTCTTTCATTTTTAATTGTTCATAATAGAATAAAATAATAATTTCGCGATATTTAGTTGGAAGCGCTAATACCTTTTGAGATAATTCCAGGTCGTCTAGTTTGTTTATCACATGCTCCTCTATAGAAAATTCATTGTTCCCTATCCTTTCTTGCATAAAGGCAGTAGGATAAAACGAGCGATACCATTTACTTTTCAAATAATCCTTGCATTTATTTCTCGTAATCTTATAAAGCCATGTCTTATAGGAGCTATCTCCTCTAAAATCCTCCATTTTCTCATAGCATTTAATGAATACTTCTTGGGTGATATCATCTGCAGCTGACCAGTTTTTCACATATGTATAAGCTAACCTTTTAATACTCTCCGCATATAACTCAATAAGTTCTTTTAATAGTTCCTCATTACTTGGCGGACTTACTTCCATTTTCCCTATTGACATGGCAACTTTAATCCTCTCCTTCATGTTGATTTACCTATAGACGACTCATCTCAATAAAATGTTTCAATTTTTTACAATGCTAAAATCTACCCATTGCAAATTAGCCATTAGTGGATACCCGCCAATATTAATTTTCCGATTGTCTTATGGAAAACTATTTATAAACATTCCTCTACATGCTAAAATATGGTAACACCTATAAAGCTAAGCTAAGGGGGATTCTATGAAAAGTAAATCTATTGCGTTCTTATTTGTACCTCTCTTGGAAGATGAAATAAAATTTTTTATAGGAGACAATGCATGCCATTAAAAAATATAGATATTTATATAATTACTCGCTCGTTGCTAACTTCCCTTATTTCCGCTATTTTCGTTAGTATGATTCAACTTTTTGGTTCACCCTATTTTAGTTTTTTGGGAATGCTAATCTTTACTACCATTTTCTTTTGCTTTTATCTTGTTATAGCGTCACCTCTCCAAATTATCTTAAATCAAAAGCCTAAGAAATTTAGTATTCTCTACCTTGCTATTTATACTGTTTTTTCTGGAGTGGTAACAGGCATTGTAGCAATTTTTTTTGGTATAAAAACCCCTTTACATTCTTCAGCATTTTATAACCTATTTATTATGTGCGCATTCCTTTTTTGGTTAGTTGATTCAGTCTTACTCCAAAAAAGATGAATATAGAAAAATACCTTTGTGGAATTAGGAGGAACACGATGAAGAATTCATTACAATTAATAGCAGAAGTATCTTATTCATTAAACTTTTTGATTTATGTGCAAAACATCTTTCTCAACCAAAATGAAGATAAGGATAATTGGAAATTTCCCTATCTTCCAACAACTTGCCAGTTTCGAAATGATTTTTTATTACGTTATCGTGCCTTATGGACTACAGTAACGAAACGAATTTCCGAGAATAGAGATATTGACCAGGATATTTTCTATAATGAAAAACACTTATTTTATCAAGAGTTGTTCCATGTTAATGACGATAATTTAACTGCATTTAATGAAATATATGATTCTTATTTCACTTGGTGGACAAGTCTTGCTGGAGGTTTTTCCATTGAAAGGGCTATGGGCGAACGTATAGAGCACATCTATCACGATGTAGCAAATATACTTTTGGAAGAAAGAATCATCCCCAAAAAGCCGTTGAATATTATCTTTATTTATGATGATCCTTTAGTCGAAGATTCACCTCTATTTTCCTATTTTGCTGTTTTATCTATAAAAGAGTGTATGATCCATTATGAAGAGGTAGTTGCTCGAATTAGGCTGTGTGTGGAATAATTAGCTTGTAAAATAGATTCATAGTTATTTTTCATCATTCCGTTATAGAATCGTTAACTTAGTAACGACCTGCCCATCTCTTCCCAGTCCTTCACTCTCGTTATTCGTTCGTGATTACACATTTGGTTATATGGCTTGTCAAGCAGCAGTACATCTATTTCATTTTTCGCAATAGATAATGCATGGGAAGGATTGTCTTCTATAAATAGAGTGACATTATGAATTAAAGTACATTGATCATAAATGGATATGGATTAGCTGAATGCAGTTCCTTTTGGTTTTTTGTAAAAAAATCTAAAAATGCTTCAAAGGAATACCCATATAAATCCGAAACTCCATACTCAACCATTTCTTCGTAATGTAAGTCTTTGTTATGTATTTTATTTAAAAGCTGTACAATCGATTTTCTCATATCTACAACTGTGTCATCGAAATCTAATCCTATGTGATTCATATAACTCCTCGAGTTTTAAATTGTATTTTTTAAATCTCCATGTAAATATTGTTTACTTTTATCTCTAAACCCCAAAAATCCGCGGTACGTGAACTCCCCAGTCAAACAAGATTCCCATTATGGTAAAAACAAAAAACAAAACAATACAAAGGTTTACAAACGCTTTACCAATTCGGTTATCATCTTTACCTTCCCGCTTCTGTTGCACTCTTTCTCTATAGAGTTCTTGAACCATTTTTTGCTTTTGTAATTTCTCTTCTTTGTCTTGATTCATCCCTTTATTCCTCTCCTTTTTCAAATCCTTCCTTCAAAAAAATCCTTTCGTTTTGGATTAGTGTCTATATGGATTTTCAAATAAGGTTGCAATGGGTCATGACCCTAACTATTCATTAACTTTTCCACAATGTTTGGCAATTCTCCTAAATCGTCCACCATATAATCAGCATTTACATTATTCCATTGAGAAACCTTCTTCCAAATGCCTTTCATCCCCACTTTTTTAGCAGCAAGTACGTCATTCTCTGGATGGTCTCCCACAAATATAGCTTCATTTGGTGAAACATTCAGTATTTCTAATGCCTTATTAAATATCCTAGGATCCGGTTTTTTTACCCCTTCCCATTCGGAGACCAAAATAACATCAAAATATTTTTCTATCTCTAAAGCTTTGATATTATCCATTTGAAACTGCCCATATCCATTTGTAATCATTCCTAATGATAAATTATTACTCTTTAATTCTTCCAACATCTTAATAAGGTTAGGAAATGGAACACAACTATCTTTAAATTGACTAATATAATCTTGTAAAAGCTCTTCCCACGTTATTTGCTTTATATCAAATTCATCTACTAATTATTGGTACACTTTATCTTTCCAAACATACCCGCGCTTATCCAACTCTATAAATCTTGTCATATACGTGTCTTTTGGAATATGGTCAAGCTTTTTATTCAGCCTTTCGTGTTGGCTGTCAACAAACACTTTTACTGATGCATCTCTGTTTAATAACGTTCCATCTAAATCAAATATTATCGCTTTAACCATTGTTTGTTTTCAATACCCCTAACTAGATAGATTTTTTAAATTTCAGCTTACTCCGCACTCAAATTATACCAAATTTTTCTATATTATTTCGATTAATTTGTTAAAATAGATATTAGAATTGGAGGGCGATAATATGCTTAAAAGGAAAATGGTTGCAGCTTTCCTTACTTTTGTCTTATCTGTTTTGGTAGTTACTTTATTTCTTCCTCTAGACTTATTTTTTTCCGACGCAGTAAATAGAAAAGGGGATTTTACAGAGGATCTTTTAGCTTATTCTTTTTATTTTAGCTTAGGATTATTTCTATATGGCTTTCCAGTTTCCATCCTTATAGAAAAAATAACGAGGAAACTCCCTGAAGGAAGACGGCCATTTGCCTTTCTTTTATATGTTTTCTTTGGATTTCTTCCATTCTTTTTCCTTTGGATTTTCACTTTTTACTCCTTAGGCATTTCTATTCTATTCTTTATTATGGATGAATTAATAATGCTGTTAAGAAAAGGTAAAAATAAAAACATAGCGGAAGTTCGCTGATATTAACTTACCGTTTTATCCTTTTAAAAGAGGAGAAATAATTTGAAGAAAATAATTATATCTTTAGGAATAAGCGTTTGCCTCTACAAATTGTTCATATCATTTAATATGTAATCAATCCACTCGCGTTGAGGAGAAACAATCTGTGGTAGGCAATCTAATGGAGACCAAAATAATTTAAAGCGGTGATTATCTGTCTCTATTTCCCATTCATCAACCTGACTGTTTGATTGAAAATGATAAAATTGTCTTGTTACTATTGATGCTAAATTTGATTTTTCCGTCCATCCAGTAATCTGATATGTTATGTAATTGGGTTCTGGAAAATGATCTCCTTCTTTATAAGAAATTTGCACAAAATCTCCTTGGCTTCTTTCCTTAAGAACAGTTATACCTCTTCTTATTTCTGCCCACTGTGTACTTGATATATCTGGTCTTGAATATATTTTGGCCTTATCAAAAATTATGTACTTATCCACTAAGATTTGTTCCTGTTTTCCAATACTTCTACATGAAACAAAATCTTTTAAACCGGTTTCTTCAACGGCTTCTCTCCATGCAGCCTGTTGAAAGTCTTCATTTATTTCTACTGTACCTGCTGGTATTTGAATACCTGCATTTGGGTGCTTAATTAAAAGAAGTTCAAGTTTATTGTGTTTTTTTATTCTAGTAATAAAACATGTAACTTTCCCTAATGCTTTTTCCATCGTCTCCTCCAAATAATAGATTAGCTAATTCTAAGTTTTTCCTTGATAGCTTATTCACACAACTTACAAATGTAACTAATGGACCTCTATAATAAAGGCATAGCTCACTTGACCTCTTTTCCAATCAGCTGATATCTCATAGACATAGGAACCTTTTTGGGTTGGAGCTTCTAAAATATTGCCTTTCATATTTGCTTTTACCGTTTTTTCTATATCTTGCCATATATATGCCTCATATTTTCCGTCTATAGGAGAAGGGTTAAAGTCTATATTTATTTTGGATCCTTGGTTAATACTGATTGGTTCAATATTTTCTTCATCAACTAATAAATATGGAGAAAGTAAATCTTCGCATTTGGAATTTAAGAAGCCATTCCAACAATATGATCCCTGCACTGTTGTTACTTTTTTTCCTTCAGAAGTAACCGTAATTGATGGAATTCGATTAACTTTCATGATTATTACTACTAAGAAGAGAACAATTACTAATAATAGTATAAGTTTTTTCACAAAATAAATCTCTCCCTTATTATTTAATAATGAAAATTCAAAAAATATTCCCCCGACTTTCATCAAGTAATAGTGCAAGAAATTTCACGATCAGAAGACTTAATAAAATAGATTTTGAACTTGATGCCTTTATATCACACTTAACTATGGGAATGAACAATACGGTGGTAACATGTCTACTGGACTCCCAAAAGAACGAAAAGTAATGGATAGATTAGCAGACAAAGAATTGACTCCATATCTCCATTTTGAAGTGAATTTACTTAGAGTATTTGAACGAACATCTAAAAGTATAGCGATATTTCTCTAAATAATTTACCTCATTAATGCGAGTGAAAAGAAAAGAAGAGATTATATTATTTTATATTTTGGATTGTTCATTATTTCATTAATCACATGAGGTATATCCAAAGTAGAATTATTACTTGTATTTAAAAAATGCTTTTCTTCTAATTCTGATTCCAAAAACTCATCGAATAAGATTAAACATCTTTCTCCCATTCTATTCTCTGGTTCTCTGAGCTTATCTCTTTTAATTAATGTTTCAATATCAGTCCATAAGACCGCATAAATAACTTCAACATTTAATCCTTTTAGATTTTCTTTCAACCATCTTACTTCTTGTGGAAAGCTTACATAATCCACAACGACATCGTTTCCATATCTAAGGAAATTTTTTGTTAGACTTAAAATATTATCCCAAATTAAAGTGACTTCCTCTCTGCTTTCCCAAGGTTTTTTTCCATTAATATGCATATGACTTATGTAGTCACCAGAAATATATGAACTTTTAGCTAATTTTTTGGCAAGTTCTTTTGAAGTTGTTGATTTACCCACACCTGCAGGACCAGATAATATATACACCTTGTTCGCTTTAATTTTATTCATTAAGTAGATTCCTTCTCCCAAAGTAAAGTAGATATCATTAATAAATCTCTCTTCCACTAATCTCCTTTAGCAAGAGAAATCAACCTTACTGTTTGTGTTATTAATACACATGGTGATGATTTTCGTCAAAGATACTTATAATCCCTCTTTTTCACTAAAATTTAAGCGATGTTTTTCTACTAACCTACTCTATTTCTTTAAGTTCAACCATTCAAATATCTATTAACTATTATTAGAATTCACCTTCTATTTTCTGGTGAATGGTCATATTAATTTACTAGGAAGGTGAATAAAAAATGCAAAAATCTAAAACTCGCTCTATTTTCAACTATTTAAATACAACCGTTCTAGCGATTATTATGCTTTTTGTTATAGTAGCTCTAATCACAACATCGTATTTCTCATTTAAATTTAACTCAACTAATTTGACAAACCTATTTAAATCTGTAAATTCCACTGAATTATATGTAGACATGATGCATAGTGAGAATCATTTGTTTCCAAAATCTGAGGGAAAAGACTTCTCTCTATCCAATTTTTTTCTTCATCTCACAACAAATATACGTTTTGATGACATAAGAACATTATTAGGAAGAGAGTTACCAGCTTTAACATACTTTCATACAGAAATTGCGGTAGCTGAAGAAGGGACTACTCTTGCTAATTTACCATTTGAATCTATACCTTCTCAGGATATGTTAGAAAATCCATTGAAAGTAGATGAAGAAAAAGCAAAGCAAGAAGAAAATTCACAAACACAGCCACCTCCATCAGAAGAGCATAAAAATCCAGTTACCGAACCAAACAATAAAACAGTATTTATATATAATTCACATAACTTAGAGGCTTATCGTCCATTATTAGAAAACACAACGAATAACGAAAATGTAGTTAGTTCAGATGAACGGGCAAATGTAGTTGGTGTAAGTAGTAAACTTACAAACTTGCTTCAACAAGAAGGATTAGGTATAGAGTTTAGTAAAGCAAATATCAACCAAATACTACTTGATAAGAAATGGAATTATTATAGTGCATATAAAGCTTCAAAAGAAGTAGTTGAAGCTGCAGTTTCTAAAAATAATAGTCTAAAATATTTAATTGATATTCATAGAGACGCAGCTGGTAAACAAATAACAACAGCTTCTATTAATGGTAAAAACTATGCAAAGTTATACTTAGTGGTAGGAAAAGGTAACACAAATTATGAAAAAAATCTAGCGTTCTCAATAAGATTACATGATGAATTGAAGAAAAACTATCCTGGGATATCCAGAGGCGTTTTCCTAAAAGGGTACGATGAAGGAGATGGTGTATATAACCAAAATTTCTCTGATCGTGCCATCCTTCTAGAAGTAGGAGGTGTAGATAATACAAATGATGAAATAACTCGTAGTATAGAAGCATTTGCTGAGATATTCAGCAAACTTTATTGGGAAGAGAATAATGCAACACAACAATAAAAACCTGGGAATAAATTTCCTTGGTATCTTGTTTATTATGAAAAGTGATTATTTAATAATTTTTTTATACAACACTAATTTTAGATTCTTTGTTGTGATTTATTATATTGGTTTATATTGTAATAAAAATGGGGAGTTTTTAAACGATTTAATATCTGATGAGTGGTAAAAGAAATGGGAAGATCGAATGTTGAAAAAGAAATTAAAAAGTTACTTAGAATCACCTACTGCGTTAAACCAGACAAAAAATTCATATTGGAACTTGTAGAAAAATTAAAAACAATGGAAGATAGCATAATAATGGCTAGAGGCCGGGACATAAGTATTTCAACCAACAATAAACGCGAACTATAATGTAATTATATTATATAAAAGTTCGTGTTTGTTTTTTAGAAAAAGGTTTAAAAACGAAGTGAAATGGAGCGGAGGACGCTCGACTCCTGCGGGAAACAGAGACGCTTTAGACCCCGCAGTGCATGCAGGAGACCACTGAAAAACTGCAATATAATCATAATTGTTGGTGGCCGACTTTTAAATTCGCGTATTTCATTTGTTTTCCGAGGCGACAGCTCGCTTTCCATGGGGCGAGCGCCGAGCCGCTTCGTCACTGCGTTCCTGCAGGATCTCGGACTTTCTCGCTGCTCCCATAGGAGTCGAGCTGCCGCCTCTCCAAACCAACTTTATATTCGCTTTCAAATAAATACTTATTTAATTTGGAGAAACTATACTTTTTCAGTACCCTCGCAGCGAGGAGGCTTAGCTTCCTCCCCGGCGCATCGTGCGTCTGTAGCGCAATGGAACGTCTTAGTTTTTACACTTACCTATATTAAAAAACAGAGATTAAGTAGCTTTATTTAAGAGCTAAATTAAATATTGTTCGTCTTTAATGATTAGTTATTTTGTTTTGTCCCACCCTCTTTTTATTGAGATTTTTAATGAAAGTTCTTTGCACACTTACATCCTCTAGTAGAGCTTAGGCACCCCCACGAAATTAATATAATTCTTTTACTCTCTTTTTTTAATTACTTATCTAGTTCCTCCATTTGGCAGTCAATTCAGCTATCATCTTGTCTTTATATTCCAGATTCATTTGTTCCCAATCTAATGTAGCCTTACATTCATAATTTGCACTTCGAGACTTACATTGTTTTATCCTCACTTGGCACCCCCACAAAATTAAGGATGAGTATATAAAATGGATACGCAATCAATCCTCCCATCACAAACAGACCAGTAACAGGATTGGGTTCGTCTCCACCATTAGTCATTGGAAATAGTGATGCGAATACATAAATAAAAAGGATAAAATAAGGGACCCAAAGAAGTACTGTCCAAAATTTTGCCTTTCGTCCATCCAACCACTTTTTTGTTAAGAAATGGAGTAGTATTGTTGCACCAACCATTACAATAATAACCGTTACGCATGTTACAATATTTACCGTGCTAAATTCCCAATTTGTTAATCTGGCAATTCTATATACATTTAATATCAGTTCAAGAGGAATAAACACCATAAGAGCATATATTATACTAACAATATTTAGTTTAAAGAAATAATTCATTTAATTAACCCCCTATCAAAATCATCTATCTTCCATTCTACCGCTACATCATTTCCTATATCTACCTTTTTCACTTCTATACTTAAATGCATAATTCCTCTATTATTGGCAAAAAGGCTGAAAGGGTTTTGTTCTTACCAAAATCTAGAAACTTTTAGAGTAAGCTATCACCTTTTCTAGCCCGTGTAACAATTCCTGCGATCTCTATATAGGTAAACAATAACGAACCACTTATCCTAATAGATTTACGGATGTCTAGTTCCTTTTTACCAGCACTTGGATTATAATGCTGATTATAGCAATTAGTTTGTAATATATTATTTTACTATTTTCAATTAAGGTATATTGTGTGTAACAAGGAAAAGAATCACATATGTTCGTGATCATTAATTGAGGTGTTTCTGTGGAAAACAAATTTATTAGAGGAACTTTCTTTTTAACAGCTGCAAGTCTTATCTCCAAAGTTTTGGGATTCATTTATATTATTCCCTTTATGGCTCTAGTTGGTGAACAAGGATATGCATTATATAGATATGCATATGGCCCATATACAATCCTGTTAAGCTTATCAACAGTTGGCCTTCCCCTTGCCGTTTCTAAATTCGTTTCAAAATATAATGAGTTAGGCAACTATAAAATCGGATTAACTCTATTAAAATACGGTATGTACTTAATGGTTCTTACTGGTTTTATCTCCTTTATGGCATTATATTTTTCAGCTCCTATTTTATCAGAAATAGTGGTAAGAAATGATGATTCAGGAGGAAATTCCGTTGAAGATACCGAGTATGTCATTCGGCTCGTTAGCTTTGCTTTGTTAATTATTCCTGCTATGAGTATTTTCAGGGGATATTTTCAAGGGAGCAAATCGATGGGACCTTCAGCATTAAGTACCGTAATGGAACAGGTAGTCAGAATTGTTGTAATCTTAGTAGGTGCCTATTCTGTAATTCACATTTTTAACAGTTCTATTCGAAATGCTGTAGGAATTGCAACCATTGCTGCATTTATAGGAGGTATAGCAGGCTTTATCGTGTTAGTAATTGTGTTCATAAAGAGGAGAGAATTAATTAAAAAAGAAAGAGATAGTAGCCAAAATAACAAGGAAATACCTATTAATTCTATGTTTAAGGAATTGATTGGATATGCAATTCCTTTCGTCATTACCGGTCTTGCTATTCCTATATATCAGAACATTGACATTTATACGATTAACACTTTGTTTCATTCTATAGGCTACACGAATAATGAAGCAGAGCTAATTAATGCCGTAATCGGGTTAGCTCAAGTGCTTGTTTTGGTGCCTGTCTCGTTAGCAACAGCGTTTAGTATGTCTTTAATTCCTGGGATTACCTCTGCTTTTATTGGCGGTAAAATGGAAGAAGTTCAACATAAAATTTCGCAAACCCTTCAAGCGATCATGTTCTTTACTCTTCCAGCTGCAATGGGTTTATGCATTCTTGGAAAACCAGTTTATACAATGGTTTTTGGATTAAATAAAAATCCTGAACTAGGAGGAGTTATTTTACAATGGTATTCCCTTGCTGCCATATTCTTTGCCTTATTTACCGTAACAGCAGCCATTTTACAAGGTATTAATGAACAAAAGAAATTAATTATAGGAATCTTAATTGGGATCATTGTAAAAATAGCCTTAAACTTAGTACTAGTCCCATATATAAAGGAACTCGGCCCTATTCTAGCTACCTATTTTGGGTTTTTCATTTCTATTCTTTCTAACATTTACGTTATTAAAAAGGCACTACAGTATAAGTTCTTGCCATTATTTAAGCAATTACAGGAAGTTTTCTTGTTAGTATTCATCATGTCTCTTTCTGTTTGGGGTGTAAAATGGTTAACAGAGTTATGGTTAACAGAAAATTTAGGGATATATTCCCACGCTTTAATTACTTCAATCATTTCTATTATAATAGGAGTTTTCGTTTATTTAGGAATCGGGTTGAGACTTCCTTTTGTAAAGAAAATACTAGAAAGATATAAAAAATCCGCTAGTTAGTAAATATTAAATCAAAGATAATTTGTCCATATTATAAATAGGTAAGCTGCGTTCAAAGAGCATAAAATAGCATAAAGTCTTAACAAAATACTGTTATTGTTATGCAGAAATCTAAAATACAAGGAGTGTATCAGTTTGAACAACAAAACAAATGTGCTAGATAACGGCCCTTTTTTTCATGGTACGAAAGCAGAACTGAAAATTGGAGATTTATTAGAACCTCAACACTTATCAAATTACCAAGATAAAAAATCGAACTATATATATTTTACTGCAACATTAACTGCTGCTAAATGGGGTGCTGAATTAGCCAGATCTAATTCCAAGGAACGAATATATATTGTTGAACCATTAGGTGATTTTGAAAATGATCCTAACGTAACCGACAAGAGATTTCCTGGAAACCCAACACGTTCTTATCGATCTAAATCTCCTTTGAAAATAATAGCTGAATTAGGGTCATGGGAAAGACACTCTGACGAAGAAATAAATCATATGCTTACATCTTTAAAAGAGTTAAGTGAACAAGGCAAAAATGTAATTTACGATTAATTCAAGTAAGCTAGAAGGTAATATTTTTGCACATTGTTTGAAAGCATCGAACTTTCTAAAAATCCCCCCTTTGTTTATGATGCTTAATCTTTTTTCTTTAGTTTAATAAAATATGGTTGATTTTCGCTAATTAAATAAATATCTTTATTTCGCTACCATTTAGTTACCCTTCTTTACAAGCAACTATTTAGTTGCTTATAATCAATTTATGTGGAACAAATATATTAAAGCACTTGCCGATTCGAATCGGCAACTGATACTAGACGAACGTAATGAGATGACATTATATGAAATTACGGCTCGTCTCATCATGAAGCATAATCTTACCATTTCACGACTAGGGATAGCGAAACATGTTTCCATATTAGAAGATGCTGGACTTGTACAATTAAAACGTAAGGGAAAATATCGAGTACTCCTCTTCAACAATGAACCACTTAGCGATTTGTTGAAAGGATGGATTAAGTAATTTTAGAAACTACTCTAGTGCGAAAAGATAGGAATTACAACCAACCTTCCAATATTAAAGGAGCCAAAAAGGATGAAAATCATTGTTACTAGTTTATTCGTAGAAGATCAAGACAAAGCATTAAAGTTTTATTCTGAAACACTAGGTTTTGTAAAGAAGCACGACGTACCTAGTGGAAAATTCCGATGGATTACCGTTGTTTCTTACGAAGATCAAGGCGGTACTGAGCTTGTTCTCGAACCGAATGATAATCCAATCGCTAACGATTACCAAAAGAAATTATTTGAACAAGGAATCCCAGCGACTATGTTTGGGGTCGATGATGTTCATAAAGAATACAAACGATTATTGGATAAGGGCGTTCATTTTACAATGGAGCCGACAAAAATGGGTGATATCACAATCGCTGTATTTGATGATACTTGTGGTAATCTTATTCAAATCATACAACAGTAACGTTTATATCAGTAAAGGACCTTCTAATAGAGGTCCTTTACTTTATCATTTTCTATTGATACAAGAATATCATTCCTATGCGGCTACTATCTAATTTTCACTATTATTTTCCCTTTTGCCCTTCCTGTCTCCGCATATTCCATCGCTTCTTGAGCATTTTCAAAGGGATAAACTCTATCAATGATAGGTTTGATTTTACCATCCTCTATATAATTTGCGATGGTACGTAATTGCTCACCACTTGGCTTCATAAACAAAAACGAATATTGAACATGATGTTTTTTTTCAAGTGCAGTAAATTTATGGCTGGCTGCTGAAAACAACAATGTTTTAAAAAATCCTGAACCATATTCTCTACCAAAACGAGCATTCGGTAATCCTGAAACGGAAACAATTTTCCCTCCGCTTTTTAACACGCCGAATGATTTTTCCAATATCTCGCCGCCAAGTGTATCAAATACGGCATCATAGTTTTTCAGTTTCTCTTCAAATTTTTCTGTCTTGTAATTTATAATCTCATCTGCACCAAGAGATTTCACTAAATTCGCACCAGCTTCACTTGCAGTCGTTGCAACAAAAGCCCCCATTATTTTTGCCAGTTGAATAGCAAAAGTACCTACACCTCCAGCCCCAGCTTGAATTAAAATCTTTTGTCCTTTTTGTAATTGCATAATGTTTGCAAGTGCTTGGTAGGTAGTTAGCCCAACAAGTGGGATTGATGCTGCTTCTTCAAAGCTCAAATTTTTAGGTTTTAAGGCGATATCATCTTCATGAATGGCGATATATTCAGCAAAAGTACCGATTTTACTTTTACGTGGACGTGCATATATTTCATCACCAACTTTAAAACGAGTCACTTTTGCGCCAACCTTTACAATTACTCCAGAAAAATCATTCCCTAAGATAAGCGGCATTTTATATTTCAGTAATAATTTCACTTTTCCATCACGTATCTTAAAATCAACAGGATTGATACTAGCTGCATGAATCTCTGCTAGCACCTCATACTCTCCAACTTCAGGTGTCGGCATTTCTGCCAGACGCATTGGAACTTTTCCGTACCTATCAATAACCATTGCTCTCATTTCCTATACCTCCAAATAATCTCTATGTTAAATTCAATAATACTTCTCCATGAATGTGTCAATATCTGACATAAGCGTTCTTAATAAACCTAATTCTGAACGTACATTAATATAATTTTGTCCCTTCTTTATGCATTAAAATAACACCTGCATCTCGTAAAACCTTAAGATGATGGGATACAGCAGGTCGAGAAAGATGTGTTTGCTCCGTGATTTCTCCGACGCGTAATCCAGTTTGACAATCAGTCCCCATTAGCACTAACAAGGTCGATTGCCTTGTTTCATCTCCAATTGCCAATAATACCTTTTGACAATTTATAAAATCCTCTTTGATTATATTAAGTTGGTCCTGTTTATTCATTTAGTATAAAACCTCCAATAATCAGTTTAATGGTTTAAGTTGATGAACCATATAACCTAATCCAACAATATGCTATTTTTATATTCCCTGCAATATTGAGAAAGCAAATCGAGACGAATGAAAATTTAGTCGGAAACGTTATTTCCATAACTAATACTTAAGAAAACCATTCAGCAGCTTATCTTTTTTTAGGATATAAATAAAGGACCTCCTAAAAGAGATCCTTTACTTCATACTATCTTTCACTTTTTGAGGTATCATAACAACTTCTGTCTTTAAATCAACTGGCTTAAACGTTTCGTCTATGCATTCGCTCCAAAACTCAATATGCTTTTTATCAATCCAGTGCTCCGATTGTTCTACTTCTTGCCCATCTTCATCTTGGACAGAATACCAGTAGAGATATTCTTCCCCGTTCAGCGTTTCTCTAAATATAGTCTCGACAAACATTTTTTCCACTTCTAATGTGAGAAGAACCTCTTTTTTATTGGCATTTAAAAAACTTAACCATTCATCTACTCTTTCCGATTTTCCTTTTTTCACTTTAAATCTTGTTAATTCAACGTTCATGTTTCTCCTCCTGTTTGTTACTTTTTATGTATGTGAACAAATTTCAGCTTAGAACGAACGATAAAACCACTGAACTCATAAAGCTAACACTTTTCTAGTATCATCTCTTTGCTTCCTATCTTAATAATGGCCAAAATACTTTCAAATAGCTTTTTAATAAGGTTATTTGAATAGGAGACACTGTTATTGATTGTTTTACTATTCGATTCTTATTCTTTAAAAAGTTTTTTATTTGTTTTCTTCTATTATGTACCATATGGAAAGGTAAATTTTGTGAACTAAACCATTCGACTTTTGCGGTTTCCGGTCCTTCTTCTATTGGTATCCCTCCTTTTAATTCTCCCATGAATAAGAATTGCATATCATCGAATTGTGGTTGAAAATATTCCCCGATTTTCCGTTTAATTTGAATATTGTATCCTGTTTCCTCTTCTGTTTCACGAATGGCACAGTCTTCTAAGGTCTCTCCCTTTTCCCATCTACCACCTGGTAAATCCCAAATTGGAAAATCCTTACGTTTTGTTAATAAGATTTGTCCTTTTTCATTCAGTACAATCGTAAAGCAACCTGTTGTTTTTGCCATTTTACATATCCTCTCAAACTTTCTCTTTTATATGCTAGTATGACTTTTTTATGATAAAATCATTTTAACAGATTTTTCTAAATATACGAAACAGGAGTATTCTTTATGAAAATAATCATATTAGGTTCCACTGGATTTTTCGGTTCATCCTTATTTAAACTAGCTGGGTTAAATCCTAATTATTACGTTTGCGGCACTTCTCGCTCCAATAATGCATGTACAAATATTTTACAACTAGATATAAGGAACAAACATCAGGTAACACAACTAGTCAATCATATTGATCCAGATGTAGTTATCTGGTCTTTAATGGATGGGGAAAAGGAAAATCATCTTATAGAAGTTGGTCTCAACCATTTATTATCTGCCATTTCAAAAGAAACTAAATTAATATATTTATCAACAGACGCCGTTTTTGTAGATGGTAAAGGTAACTATGCTGAAACAGATCAACCAGGATTTCTTCCTAGTGAAGCTCCTTTATCTACCTATGTAAATGCCAAACACTTTGGGGAAAAACTTATCTTAGCCAATCATGAAAACCATGTCATTATTCGTACTGGTCCCCTCTATGGGAAAGATGCCAATCACGAGATTGAAGCCAGAACAAAACGTATCATTCATGAGATAAATACGAATGGGTATGCGAATGCTGCTATCAACTCGTTCAAATCTTTTGTGCATATTGATGATTTAGCAAAAGCGATAATCGAAATGATAGAAATGGATTTAACAGGAATTATACACGTTGGTCCAAAGCAGAAGGAAAGCTATTATTCCTTTTATAGCAAAAGACTTTCGCAAATTGGAGTAGATACTACCAATCTTCTCCACTATAACATTAGCAAGTTAGAAAAACCTTATCATTCTTTTGATACATCTCTAAACACCCAAAAAGCTACTAGCCTACTGGCAACCTACTTTCGAAATGTGGATGAACTAGATACTAGAAATCACTAGGAATAGTTATGATTTAAATTATGAAAGAGTCATTTGGAAGGGATTTAGAGAATATATTTAGAAGGTTAGCGGCTCACTTTATAAGGTTATTTACTTTTAAGCTGATTCTTTGAGGGAATAATTTTAGCCAAATTATATTTATCGAATGTAATTAGGTAATTTTCCCCCTCGCTAAAGAAATTCAAATATTGATTATCGATTATATTCATAACAAATCTATCAATACTTTCAATCTTTATATCCTTTTTTTCATTCTATATGCCAACAGAAATGGAAATATCGGTAGTACTACCACTATTCTTAACCAATTTTCAGCTCCAAGAAAATAGAGAGATGGAACCAATATGGCTAATCCACTAATGAATAAAGCTTTCCATGATGCCAACCACAGACCATATAATAGTAATAAGGATGAGACACCTATTAATAACCAAAATAGTAGACCGAACCAGAAAAATTCCATAATTTAGTACTCCTTTAACCTTACTTTGTTTCAAGCAAAATTTGATTATCGACTAATAATTGTTTTTAGTAAATAGGAAAGAAATCGACTTCTCTTATTAGGTGTTTTATCATTCTAAATATAACAATATACTTTTTTACAATAAACACCAAATAATAGTATCAAAAATAATACTATAAAATTGTGGATAAGAAAGATTATACAAGGAGGTTTTACCTTGCCGGCAAATAAATTATCCTATATTTGTGTAGCTATTAATATTATTGCAATTTTAAGTTTCTACATTGTGTTAACTATCCATTTCATAGCTGATTTGTTTGAACCCTTCTTTTTACTATTGATAGTTATTTATCCAATGGTCTCCTTTATTGGGATACTTCTTGGTATAGGTGCTATAGTTCTAAAAGAGCCCTTTCTAAAATGTATTACTGCGATCATTTTAAACTTCTTGTGTCTTTTGATATTCTTTAAAGTTTCTCTAATTTAAATTAAATATCGAAAGCTCATTGGTAAGAGTGAACACATTAAGAAATATTCGTACAGAATCTGCTTTCTTAAGATTTCTCGGCCCAAGCATTCTGGAAATCATGGAGAGATATGGTGATAATCAGCTTTATATGGATGCAAAAATCGAAACCATTATCTTTAATGAACAAAAAGATACATACGAGGTGGCCTTACATGTCGGCTTTGAGGGAGCACATAATCCTCCTTATCATTTCATTCGAATGGTTCTTCGAATTCCTGGTGAAGAAAAGAAAACTGGTCATTATGATGTGATTTCCTATTAGAATCATCTGCCTGAGAGTAAAATCATCAAACAGGACGAAATTTTTTTTCCTTATAAAGACGAACTCATTCATTTCCCTCATCATCTGTTTGCGTTTTAAATGTTTTCTCGATAAATTCTTGCTCCTCTTCTTCACTCAATATTCCAGTTGCTTTCCCAATATTACCGTCTTGTAGACTCCAAAGGGCGTTATGATCCTCATCTGCTGTACGAAAATCTCCTTCTTTCCACTTTGACAAAATTTTTAATAAAGCATCTTTATTATGGTAAGTGCTATTTTTTACGATGTCATTAAGCATGTCTATTCGCTCTTCTGTCATTTCAACCGCTCCCCATTTTTGATCGGCTCTCACCTTTTGATGCGTCATCTCATGCATGGTAGAAATAACTCGATCCTCATGCCAATAGTCATAATCAATTTTGCTTATGTCAACTTCGCCTTCCACTTCTTTACTTTTACTTTTTTCGATACTTTGATCGATAGCCTCCCCCTCTACCGATACAAAAGAACCCTCGATCGAATCTGTAAAATAATGCTGATAATATATGTATGTACCAACACCGATTAATAAGAGAAATGAAATACTCCATATACAATATTTAAGCCAGCTTTTCTTTTTAAGTCTTTTTGATTCTTCCATTTTCCATCAACTATCCCCCTTTGAAAGAATTTTCAATTTTTTCCATTATATCAAAGAATCTCTTTATGTAAAACACGTATTTTCTTTTTCTTCAGGCTCTATGAGAAAAGCCAGTTCGCTTGGAACTGGCTAATAATTTATGCTTGTTGTTTTATTTTCGCTTTAGATGGTACAAAGAAAGTTAATATCAATGCCACTACAGCTAAAATGGTCATGAAATAATACGCATCACTTGAACCTAATATAGAAGCAAGCTTGCGGATTACTTCAGCTGTTGCATTTGGTGTTTCTTGCATTAGTGTCTCTGCATGGCTAGTTGATTGTGCGGTAAATACAGTTATAACTACTGCCGTTCCAATTGCACCTGCTATTTGACGTAATGTATTATTCACGGCCGTACCATGTGTTACCAGTTCCTTTGGTAAAGCATTCAAACTAGCCGTATTCAATGGCATTGTAATAAAGCTTAAACCAATTCGAAGAAAAATGGTTCGTATCATGAGAAAAACAAAGGTTGTTGTCTCTGTTAAATCGGTAACCACCCACATGGAAGGAATGATGAAGATCAAACCAATAATGAATAATGGTTTGGCTCCAAAACGATCATACATTTTTCCAGTAACAGGCGACATAAAAGCATTAATTACTGCACCTGGCAATAGTAGCAATCCTGCATTAAACGCCGTAAATCCTCGTCCATCTTGAAGATAGATTGGTAATAAAATCATATCTGCATACATCATCATCGTGACGATAATATTAATGATTGATGTTAGTGTAAATACTTTATTTTTAAATACATTTAAGTTGAGTAATGGATCAGAAGACTTCATTTGTCTTAGACAGAATAGGAAAGTAGTGATAATCCCTACTAGGATAGTAATAATAACGAGTTTGTCATCCCATCCTCTGCTCCCCGCATTACTAAATCCATATAAAATTAGCCCAAAACCAATGGTGGATAAAATAACACTTACAACATCTAGCTTAGCCTTTGCCGTTTCTGAAACATTGATCAAATATTTCATGGATAATAATAGAACGATTACGACAAGTGGTATTAGACCGATAAATAACCAGCGCCATGAATAGTATTCAATGACAAAACCGGCTAATGTTGGTGCAATGGCTGGAGCGAATATAATAGCGAGGCCAATTAGTCCCATCATACTGCCTCTTTTTTCTGGTGGAAAAATAAACATAACGACACTCATTAATAATGGCATAATAATTCCTGCACCAATAGCTTGTATCATACGTCCCGTAAGTAAGATAGAAAATGTAGGCGCTGCTGCGCATAAAATGGAGCCTATTAATAGAAATAACATGGCGCTGATAAATAATTGACATGTTGAAAAACGCTTCATTAAAAATGCGGTAATTGGGACCAATATCCCGTTAATTAACATAAATCCTGTTGATAGCCACTGTACAGTTGGAGCTGATACTGAAAATATATCCATTAAACTACTTAATGCAACGTTTAACAGTGTTTGATTTAGTGTTGATAAAAAACAACCTAATATAAGCACTGTTAATAAAACCTTTTTATTGATAGATTCTGGCATAAAGAATATCCTTTCTTCCCTTGTTTTTTTTACAATATGTCAATAAAATAAAGAATAACATTTATTTTATATAGTGCCCATTCACAATTTCTTAGATTCTGTTTACTATACAACACATTTATAAAAAGTATCAATAAAACAGAAAATAATAGATAAAGAGGACTAAAAATGACGATACAAAAAAAGGAAGATCCACGTGCTGCTCGCTCTAAACGAATGATTAAACAAGCCGTTATAGATATAGTAATTGAGAATCCCGATATTTCAAAACTCACTGTTCAACAAATCACTAAAAGAGCCGAGTTAAATCGAGCAACATTTTATTTGCATTTCCTCGATATTAACGATTTATTAAGGCAACTGGTTTACGATATTTTCGACAACCTGTTGTTGGAAACATCACCTATTTTACAATTAGATAAGAAAAATAACCGTGATCGTCTAATTTTATTTTTAGATTATTTTTATCAACATCGAAAATTATTTGCCGTCCTTTTTGAACATAGTGGTTTTAAGAAAAAATTACAGATGGTCTTAAAGGATTCGATTGTCATTCAACGTGTGAGAGAAGAGTCTCCCACAACAGAAACCACTTTATCATTAGATATCCTTGCCTCTTCCACTTTAGGAATCATCATGTGGTGGTTGAAAGATGGCGTTCATTTTAGTTCCGAGTATATAGCTGATCAAATGATTGAATTGTATCGATAGACATTTCAATCAAATAGGGAAGGCAGTAAAACATAACCTCCCCTACTTCTTTTTTTATCTATGTTTTTAAAAAACATAATTGAGTATTAATTTCGTAGTTTAATCGTTTATAATAAGATAAAAAGGAGGGATTTATTATGAAGTGGCAAGAAGTTAGAGAATTATTTCCTAATCAATTTGTATTACTATCAATCCTCGACTATCATGAGGAAAATGGAAAAAAAATAATCGATGAAGTAGCACCCATTCGCTCTATTTCAAGTGAAAACGCTAATAAAGAGTTCTTTAAAGTAAAACAAGGCAACATTGTTTACCATACATCGAACGAGAGATGTATTGTCCATATTCGTAAAGACCCGTTATTAAGAGCGAGACGAATTTAATGCAAATTTCATCTGATGGACAACTCCTAACAACATCTCTCATTATTACTTTTCGCGGAAGAATACTACAAGTGAATGATATTATTATTGATACAGGCTCATCTCACACAGTTATTAGCCCAGATATTTTAGAAGAGATAGGGGTAGTATATGAATATGGAGACAATATTTATGAAGCCTATGGGATAGGTGGCTCAGTGCCTTTTTATACTAAAATAATGGATGAAATTCAAATTGATACGTTTATAGTGAAGGACATTGAAGTGGATGTAGGAATTCTCCCTAAAGATCATAAAGGACTTCTAGGGTTAGATATTTTATTGACCTACAATTTTATAATAGATATGAACAAGTTAGAATTATCCCCCTCAAAGAAATAGAATGAAGTTTAATAGAAAAATCTACTCTTTCCACGTATATACAATTCTCATTCATCTCAAACTCATGTTAGAAATAGAACACATATGAGAAATAGTTGCTTTCATGCTTAATTGTTTATTCGATTTTCAGCTCATTACTATAATAGTTGTAATAATTTCAGAATCTTCATTGCCTATTTTTGAAAAACGGAGTTCATTTTATCTCTGAATATATTGCTTATAAGATGATTGAATTGTGTCGATAGATATAAAAGAGAAGGCTGTAGAAACTGAACTGGCACCCATGTCAAGGACACAATAAAAAAAGAGATTAAGCAACGAGAAGATGGTTCCTATATTGAATAGGGGTCATCTTTTTTAAATTCCATTGATATCGATAATTGTTATAGTAAACCATGTAATGATTTATTTTTGCCTTTAGTTCTTTTAAGGATTTACAAGATTGATAGTCCACATCATCTTTTAAATGACCAAAGAATGACTCTTGAGGCGCATTGTCCCAACAGTTTCCTTTTCTAGACATTGATTGGCCAAGACCATATTTTTTTAATAACCTTTGATATTTTGGGCTCGTATAATGACTTCCTTGATCTGAATGAATAAAGGCGTCTTTATGTAAAATAACTTTCTTGTTGTTCATCAATTTCTGGATTGTCTTCGTTGCTATATCTAAGGTAATACGGTCAGAAACATGATAAGCTAGGAGTTCGTTTGTGGAAGCATCTTTTACGGTCGACAAATAAGCCATACTATTTCCGTTATATGGCAAATAAGTGATATCCGTTAATAAAACTTTTCCTGGTATACCCTGCTTAAACTCTCTGTTTAGCTTGTTTGGTACGACTTGATGCTCCTTTGTAGCTTTAGCGATTTTTTTATAAGGATTTGCTTTCCTATGAGGACAGACTATTCCATATTTCTTCATGATTCTTTGGATCTTTTTACGACTAAATATAATGTTATATTCATTCTCCAAGATCATTTTTATGGACCGGGAGCCTTTCTTATATCCCCGTCGATTAAAGGCTTTTAGTATGACTTCTTTCGCTTCCAAGTCCAATTGTTCTCTCGCTTCTCGGAGAGTATATGCTTGAAGGAAGCTGTAGTATCCAGAACGAGAAACCTTTAAAAGATCGCAAAAATACTTGGTCATACGCTTAAATCCACCTTGTTTAATGGTCTCAGAAATTAATGGATATACTCTACTTGGTTCTAGGTTTTTTGTTTCGTTTAGCAGCCTCCTTTCTGTCACTTCTAGCTTTTTTAATAACTCTACCTGTCCCTCCAATAGCTTAATTCTAGCTTCTTGCCTTTCAATCACTTCAGACGGCGTAAGTTCTCGCTTTAATGGTCTACCAGAACCGGCCTTTCTTGAGTCTGTAAGTCCGATTAGCCCATCCTTTTCATAGGCTTTCTTCCACCTGTATGCGGATTGTTCCATTCGCTTCATTCCTATCACGTCCATATCAAAGCCGTTTTCCATGAAGATTTGTCGAGGAAGTTTTCCACCTAGATACTCATCCATAAATCTATTTTTAAATGAATCCGTATAGGTAATAGCTCGCTCACTGACACTTTGTACATTTGGATTCCTTTTAAGCATTTTTATCTCTTTCGTTGAAAATGTTATCTTACTCATGTTGTCTCCTAATCCCTTTTTAGTAATTTAAGTATATAAAAAAATACCTGTAGATAAAACACTCTTTTTCAAGTGTCCTAACTACAGGTACCATTTTA
>NZ_CATNHG010000089.1:0-47796 GCF_950097965.1 Bacillus sp. T2.9-1 | reverse complement strand
ACCATTGTCCAAATGAAGTTTTTCGTGTAATCTTGTCCATGAGATTGGTCCTTTTTTAGTGGATTTGGACGGGTTACCACCTGACTTATCCATTATAAAGGACTTTTTCTATGCATAAAATAATAAAAGTGAACATTTCGAGTATTTTTAATAGTGGAATTAAATTAATGCAACACTAGTGGTTAAATTACTAAAATATATTTCATAGAAAAAAGTTTTTAGTATAAATGAACCAATTACTATTTTAATAGGGAACGGGCGTACAAACAACTAGGTTATTGATGGAATAACTGATTTCTATTATTCATTTGCAGTTTTCTTTCTAAGCGTTCACTTCTTTTTTGAAGTTCAAACATCATTTTATCTAGCTTATCTTTGTGTTTTACTATTTGCTCTGCTGTTTGGGTATAGTTTAATGCCAGTTGATAGTTTTTCTCTTTATGTTCTGCCATTTTAGCAAGTTCTATTAGCGATTGTAAAACCATTGCAACTTTTGTTTCTTGTGTATATGTTTGAACAATTTTTCTCCAAAGCTCGGCAGCATCCTCTAATCTTTTCTCTCTTTTATATTCTTTTGCTAATAAAAAGGCTGCCTCTAAAACTTCTTCTTTATTTTGCTCCTGAATACTCAGTAAATTTTGTTTGGCAATATCAGTCTGGCCAATTACGGCATACCATTTTCCAACTTCTAACGTTTCTTTGGCACTAATGTTATAATCTCTTCTTAACAATTGATAGCTTAAATGGGTATATAAAGTAATAAGAGAAAGGATATCTATTTCATTATGCTTTAAAATACCAAGCATTCCTTCAGGATTCTTTCGTTCAACAAAGTCAAAATAAATCATGGGGGCAAGAAATCCGGGAATATCATCCTGCCGCTTTACTCCAAGGATTTCTTCCTCCACGATAGACAGCTTTGTTCTATCTAAACGATGTTTCCACATCCGCCTTGCCCCGTGATATAAATCAAAATGACCGAATTCAGGGAGCTTTGGTACATGCTCCTTTATTAGCGTATGTCTTGTTTTTACTTGTGGCCAATCAAAAGCTTTTCCATTATATGTTACGAGAGTTGTATAGTCTACATTCTCTAAAAAACTATTAAATAAAGGCACTTCTGCTCCTGGATGTGGCAATATATGCTGTTTTAGAACTATTTCATTTTCTCGTAATTGTGCATACCCAAGAATAAATATAGTATTTCCCGTACCGCCTCCAAGGCCAGTTGTCTCCGTGTCAAAGAAGAACAGCTCCTTTGCCTGATGCCCTTTTGCTGAAAGAGGATGGTCGTAATTGACTTTATTCCATTCGTCCACAATGTGACAAAACTCCCGAAATGTATAATTCCCATGTGTATAGTCCAGAGGATAGCTTACTTCACGAATTAAACAATAGTCCTGATCTAGCCAATAAGGATAGACATTTTCTTGCTCCCACTGCTGGATAAATGGAATATTCTTTCCCTTTATCTCGATATTTTTAACAGGAGTAGTTTGTTCTTCTTTTTTTATATGAGACTTCATTCTACTTAACTTATTTTTAATCGACATATTATTCCCCTTAAATAGAAAAATTACTTTCTTCCAAGAGCGAAAGGATTCTAATTACATCCCTTTTACTGTTATTTGAATGGCTCTCTGTTCCTATACAAGAAGGACAACCGTATTCACAAGCACAATTTTTCACCATTTTTTTTGCTTCCTTTAATACTGATGGCATTTCTTCATATATTTTTTTACTTAAGCCGATCCCACCAGGATATTGATCATAAAAGAAGATTGTTGCTTTTTCATTATGCTCTGCTTTTACTTGTGGAACTACATGTAAGTCAGATGGATCTGCCATAACAAGAAGCGGTGCTATATGTTTTAATGCATGAGCAGCACCAATTAGGCCTTGTTCGGTTTGCTCTTGATCCCATGCTAATTTTTCTTGTGGAAAAGAAAGCCATGCCGCATTTGTATGAAGCTCTTCTTCAGGCAGAGTAATGGGACCAGAACCTATATTTTCATGTGTTTCAAATTTTATTTTTTTAAAAATTGTACTCATCGCTATAATACTAACATCGCCATAGCCTGTTTCTGCTTCAGAATAATCGGTTCGATTATCTTCTTCCAAAACCTTTAAAGAGACCGCTAAATTAGCATCTGTATAATAATCGACACTGACTTCACGAACATATGCTTTTTTTTCTTCCCAATCAAGTTTCTCCACTTGATATTGAATCCCTTGATGCATATAAATAGCTTCTTCATGTAATAGAGTCATCGCAGAAAAGCGATCACTTTCTCCAATCACTCTGCTTTTACTACGATCAGAAATGTCAATAATGACTATATTTTCTTGTGATGCAGAACGAAGACTTATATTATGTGCTGGAAAAGAATCATTCATCCAATACCATTTATCTCCATTTTGAAAGAGGATTCGTTCAGTTGTTAAAAACTCGAGTATTTCTGTTATTTCACAATTTCCAAATGTTTCTCCTTCTTTAAACGGAAGCTCGTAAGCCGCACATTTCATATGATCAATTAGGATAATTAAATTATCAGGATTTATCCTCGCTGTTTCTGGATTTCTACTAAAAAAATAGTCAGGATTAGCAACCATATACTGATCAAGGGGACTAGAGCTTGCTACCATAATCACAAGTGATTCATCATGTCTACGCCCAGCTCGTCCCGCCTGTTGCCATGAACTGGCAATCGTACCAGGGTACCCTGTCATCACACAAGCTTGAAGTTGTCCAATGTCTACACCTAATTCTAATGCATTAGTACTAACAACTCCGTAAATATTTCCATGTCTTAAACCTTGCTCAATATCCCTTCTTTCCGTTGGTAAATATCCGCCACGATAGCCACGAATAGATTTTGATCCAAGCTGATACTTAACTAGTTCCTGTAAATAAGTTAGTAGTATCTCAACTCGCACTCGACTTTTGGCAAAGACGATTGTTTGAATTTTATTTTTCAGCAATTCTCCTGCTATCTGCCTTACTTCTAAAGTCGCGCTTCTCCTAATGTTTAAAGGAATATTCACAATGGGAGGATTATAAAAGACGAAATGTTTCTTGCCGCTTGGAGCACCATTATTGTTAATTAGCTTAACACGCTTTTCTGTTAAATTTTCTGCCAATTCCTTTGGATTCGCAATGGTTGCAGATGTACATACAAAGACAGGATTGCTGCCATAGAAGGCACAAATCCGCTTTAATCTTCTCATGACATTCGCAACATGACTTCCGAAAACGCCTCTATAAATATGCAATTCATCAATAATGACATATTTTAAGTTTTCAAATAAAGATACCCATTTTGTGTGATGTGGCAAAATAGCTGAGTGAAGCATATCCGGATTTGTGATGACGATATGCCCTGCCTTGCGAACCTTCTGTCTAATCGAAGCAGGAGTATCTCCGTCATATGTATAGCTATTTATTTGTAATTCAGCACTTTCAATTAGCTCATTTAATTCACTTTTCTGGTCCTGTGCAAGTGCTTTTGTCGGGAACATATACAAAGCTCTTGCGTTTTTATTTTCAGCAATGGACTGGATAACAGGAAGATTATAGCAAAGAGTCTTTCCTGATGCAGTTGGCGTGACAGCAACTACACTATCCCCTTCCCGAATCGCCTGATAGGAGGAGGATTGATGTGTATATAATCGTGTAATGCCCCGCTTTTGCAATGCATCTTTTAAATTAGGTAATAAATCTTCTGGTAGCGGGGCTGTTACAGCTTCTTTCGGTTCGATTGTATGCCAATGGGAAATTTTTTCTTTATAGTCTTCCTTTGTTTTTAATTCTTTCATAATATCTTGAAGGTTTTTACGTACGTTCATTTTGATTCACCTCTATAACCTCCATTCTATCGAATAGACGTTCGATTTAAAAGAGATTTTCAAAGAAAAAAATAACCATTATTTGTTAGTTCTCTTTAACAAATGAATGGATTGCTTTTGCTAAGTCATTGGGAGCTTCCTGCATACTCATATGTCCAGTTTCTAATCTAACTTCAAAAATATTCGAGCTTGATGCAGAAGCTACTCGATCCACTGAAACCACTTTATCTTTTGTTCCCTTTACCAATAAAATAGGCAAGTTAGCTTCATCCACAACATCATTTCTATCTGGTCTATTTCTCATAGCTGCCTGTGTTTCCATAGCAGCTAAAGCATTAGTGCCATAACCAATTGTTTTTGCCTTTTCTACTTCGTTCGTTAACTTAACAAGGGATTCGTCTGCAAATAAATTAGGAACTAGACCATTTACAAACTCTATAATGCCGAGGTCTTGAATTTTTTGAATGGCGTTTAGCCTACCTGCCTTTCCCTCTTCTGTATCAGGATATGCGGTTGAATGAATTAAGCCAAATCCCTTTAAGCTTTCTATAAAAAGATCTGCAAAAGCCAATGTCACATAACCGCCTAGTGAATGTCCAAACATATATATTTTTTCAATCCCTAATCTCGCTAATAACTCCTTAATATCCTTCGCTAAATCTTCTATTTGAAAGGGTTCTCCACTAAAGCTTGAAGTTCCATGTCCCCGTAGATTGACTGCTAATACATGATATTTATCTGCAAGTAATGGAATAATATACTCCCAGTAATCAGTACTTCCACAAAATCCATGAATGAGTACAATGGTTTCCCCTTCTCCTTTTTCTATATAAGAAAGCTCTTCCTTACCAACTTTTATAGTATTCATTTTTACTAACTTCCTTTCTTCCGCTTTTCATTTAATATAGCACTTTTTATAAAAACAGATAAAGTAAAACGTCATTAAAAGCGGTTCATTTGTTGAGCTATTCAAACATTTTCATAAACATGATCTCCTCACCTACTTAAGCCAGATGAGAGAAAAATATTGGATATATCAAAACTCTTCTTGGCATCCTTTTTTCTATTTCTAATTAAAAATGGCAGGGGGACGAAACACCAATTGTATGTATTAGGCATAGTATAAGTAGAAAAAGGCCTATTCAATTGCAGTTTTCTCCCTGAATAGAAAAAGGAAGAAAACATTTATCAACTTATGTTCATGTTTTATGTAAGGAGTGATTTAAAATGTCTTCCAATTTTCCAATTGACCCGAATAAAAAGGAGAAAAATCCTCAAGTTTTAAATGGATTTATGCGTTCGATGAATCAATTTTTCCAAGAAAAGCCAGTGAAAAACTTTCTACAACAAATGGATGAGTTTTTTAGCAATCCATTTCCAAACATGGCTTTTCCCGTTAGTGTGAATGAAACAGAAAGTGCAACAATTATCAAAGCAGAACTTCCAGGAATCAACAAAGAACAAATACAATTAGATATCTTTGACCATCATTTAACTATAAGTGTAAACCATCAGGATATCATTACAGAAGAAAATACGAAAACGAAAACATTTCATACAAGTCAGACGTTTAAAAAAAGCAGCAGAACTATTGCGTTTCCTCACCCTATTGATGAAAAAAAAGTCAAAGCATCCTATCAAAATGGCTTGCTTATCATTAAAATACCGAAACAAAAAGGGAAAAAAATAATGATTGAAGACCAAAGTTCCTAAACCAGATAGAGTAAAAAATTATAATCTGCACATATTAATAGTGGATGCTAAAAGAAGCACACTCTCCTTCCTGAACGCAAGAAGGAGAGGTTCCTTTTCATCCAAAAATTTCTTCTAATCTTACTTCCTGAGGTGATAAGATGAGTTATAAAGATCAATTAGATTCTCATTCTGCGCTTTTTCATCACAATTGGACGAGACCAAAACGTTCTAAGTCCCAAGTAAATGGGCATACACAAATGTCTCAAAACAATATCATTCTAAGAAGTAATGCAAAAGCACACCGCTGGTAAGTAGAGAAAAAGAAATGGAGGCTGTCGATTGACAGCCTCCTTGTTCAATTCTGCTTATACTTTAAAGATTCCGCCGACGCCCTTTACTAAACCCGTAACCTGATTCATCGCGTTCATCATCATTCCAGCAGTATCCATCATCTTATTAAAATCTAATGAACCGTCTTGTGATTTAAAAGAATTCATAATACTTTTCACATTCCCTTGTTTTTTGGGGATAAATGATTGCTTTGGATATGGATTCATAAAGCTTGGATTTTGATTCATATAATTTTGCGAGTAATGGTTCATTTCCGTGTTATCCATATAGTGCAATGGATTTTGGAAAATGTCTTGGGTGCTGCTCTTGTATGCATTTTGCGGGTGATAAAAACTCGGTTGGTTGTTTGGATAATTAGGTTGCATTGGCATATGAAAGTAGTTTTGTCCATTCGCCCCTGCCCCATTCCATTGCCCTTGGTCCATGTTCATATAAGGATAATAATATTGTCTGTTATCGGTTTGTGAATATGGCGTCGTATAAGCGTTCAGATAAGGTACATTTCTTCTTTGTGGATTAGATGCTCTATACATGAAAATCTATCCTCCCACGTTAAAGGTATCCTTCTCTACTATATGATGATTTCGCCTATCTCGTGCATTCATTATCAAAAAACAACTGACTAAATGGCATAGACGAATTACCCTACCTTTAAATAAACGAAAAAAAAGAGAATTTTCATCTCCTTTTGACATTCCCCTATTGTTTTTCCGCTGTTAGCGCATCCAGCAATGTTTGTAATATATACTTTACAGATTTTGCCGAATCAAGAAACCGTTTCTTGCTCGTTTGCGTAAAAAATGCTTGAATCGAAATTATTTCAATATGATCAGACGCTGTATTAATTTGAATGGAACTTAAATAATCAGGCTTTGCTTCGCTGACCCATGCTTTAGCCATTTCCTTCCATTCATCATTAATCTCTTTAATTTGATTCGCAAACGGACGAACGACTTTATAAAAATCCTCATTTACTCCCGATTCCTTCACTTTGTAAAACGTCTCAACTGAATATTCGACTGCCTCTAAAAGTTTCTTTGTATAATCCATCAACTGATGATTTTCGGTCAATTTTGCCACTCCATTTACCTAATGTCGTTAATCCATTTATTTTAACGATTTATTTTGCTAAGTTCAAGTAAAGTGGCATTTTTCTTGCATAAGGAGAAAGGTCAGTAGGATTGCAGACTTTGCTTGCTGAAATATTTTCCCTAAGTGTATCCATTACATTTTCAAGTTCATTTAAAGAAGTGATATGCTCCTCAATAAGTTGCATATTTTGATTTCCCGATTTAAAAAGTGTCTCATCTAATGCATCTAACTCTTCTTGGATTTCTTCTAACATATTCAATAACTTTTCTTTTGTATAAGCAATTTCCATGCAAATCCCTCCAAGCTATTTTGATATATAATCTTTTCTTTTTTTTTATGAACTATCCTCCCTAAGTGACAAAACTAGAAGAGATTCGGCAAAGAAAGTAGATTTTCTTATAACTCGTTTAAAATTCGACAAAGTAGAAAGATGGACTAGAACCACTTATTTTTTTGGCGAATTAGTTCATGTAACTGCTCTTGTTTATTAAAGTACCAATCCGTTATTAAGAATGGTTCTTTATTATCACCACTTACTCGCCATTTATGCTTAATTTTCTTTTTATACCAATCACCTCTCTCACTATCACGATGATTGACTATTGGAAAAACAGCTCGCAATATTGGTGTTGTATTGGTCATTTTGGGGTATATATATTTTTCATAATCCTTTCTCGACCCAGTATGTTCTCTTTTTCTTGCAAAATCATAGAAGTCTTGATATAAATTATTTTTAAATAATAGGTTTGCTAATGTATTTCCTAACCTAATTCTCTCATCAAGGGAAGTAAAGTTCGCAACGCTAGCTCCGTATAGGTTCCCATATAATGTTGGAAAAAGTACAGCATTAAAATGTAGTAAATCTTGAAAAAGATAGGGAAGATAATGAAAAATATGATGCTTAATTCTTTCATTTTTAATTACGGGCTTCTGAATAACATTTTGTTCATTAATAATCAAACTGTTCATTAACCTTTTCTTATCCCTATTCTTCCAGAATTCCAGCCATTCTTGTTCCATAAAAGAAGAAACCTGAAAAACTTTTAATAAATGAAACATTGGCGCGTTTATTTTCGTCGAATATTCATAGAGTAATAATTGGGGGTATGCATCTTTAAAAATAAGCCAATTTGCTTTCTCATAGGTTAGGTAAATTTGCTGCCTTTTTTTTTGACTAACTAATTGCGGCAGCCAGAGCCCATTTAAGTCACACATATTCCAGCCGGCATTGCGCGAAACTTGACTGGCAAGAAAAGCCCATTGTATTTCTTGATTTTTGTTATAATAACGAAGATAGGCATTTGTTCTTGATATATTGTCTAAGTTGCACTTATCAGTAATTAGCCTTATTCTAGTTATAAGTTTTTCTTCTTCTATTGGAGAAAAATACGAATTTATACCTATCAAAATGTTCACCTCTTATGAACGCTTTATGGTATTATTGTTTGTTGATTGCAATAAGTTATACTTTGAAAGGATCTTTGTGAGGTGAAAAAATGAAGATTCATTACCCAAATGGAAAAAGATATTCTCCGCTAAAAAACGAGAATATTAAATCACAAAAAAAAATTAGTTATAGTAACAGGGGAATGACTTTAGAGGATGATTTGAATGAAACAAATAAATATTATTTAGAATTTGGGAAGGCAGTTATACATAAAAAGCCGACACCTGTTCAAATCGTTCAGGTTGATTATCCAAAAAGAAGTGCAGCAGTCATAAAAGAAGCCTATTTTAAACAAGCTTCCACTACAGACTATAACGGTGTTTATAAAGGAAAATATATAGATTTTGAAGCGAAAGAAACGAAGCATACTACTTCTTTTCCGCTAAACAACTTCCATGAACACCAAATCAAACATATGCGGATGGTATGTGAACAACAAGGAATTTGCTTTGTCATTATCTCCTTCTCTGAAACAAGTGAAATATTCTATTTAACAGCAGAAAAACTCTTTATGTTTTGGGAAAGAATGATAAATGGCGGAAGGAAATCGATTACGAAACATGAATTAGAAATCAATGGTCACTCTATTAGCCTTGGTTACCACCCTAGAATTGACTATATTAAAGTAATCGATACGATATATAAATTTAACTAATTCCTTTTTGTTTTTCAAAGAAAGGTAGGAATAACAATGACAGATAAATATCAAACGCGAGAGGAGCGTCGCAAGCAACTCGAAGCCTCAAAGAAAAATGCTCCTAAAAAAGCAAAGAAAAAAAGTGGCATGAATTTGTTTAAGCGCGTTCTGCTTATCTTATTAACAATCGGTATTATTGGAATAATTGCAGGTGGAGTAACTTTTGCCATCATGGTAAAAGATGCGCCAGAATTGAATCCCGAAACATTAAAGGATCCAATTTCTTCTACCATCTATGACAAGAATGATAAAGAAATAGCAAAAGTAGGTGCGGTAAATCGCGTCTATGTAAACTATGAAGATATTCCTGATTTAGTAAAAGATGCATTTATCGCAACAGAAGATTCCCGTTTCTTTGAGCATCATGGGATTGATCCCATTCGCTTAGGCGGAGCGGTTATTGCAAACTTTAGAGATGGATTTGGTTCAGAAGGAGCAAGTACGATAACACAGCAAGTAGTGAAAAACTTCTTCTTTAACCAACCGCAAAAAACATTAACTCGTAAAGCCCAAGAAGCTTGGCTTGCCCTTGAATTAGAACGCAAATACTCTAAAGAAGAAATCTTTGAGATGTATGTAAATAAAATCTTTATGTCGGAAAATATGAGCGGTGTTAAAACAGCCGCTAAAGTATATTTTGATAAAAGCTTAGATGAATTGACACTACCGGAAGCAGCTCTTCTTGCTGGGATGCCACAGGCGCCGAATGCCTATAATCCGTTTAATAATCCAGAAAGAGCAGAAAAAAGACGTAATATTGTATTATCTTTAATGCATCAGCATGGATATATATCAAAAGAAGAAATGGAAGAAGCTCAAAAAACATCGGTTGAAGATACATTAGTAGCAAAAGAAGATCGACAAACAAACGACTTACCTTACGATCCATTTATAAAACAAGTTATTGCCGAAATTGAGAAAAAATATCCAGATGTTAATGTATATACAGATGGACTAGAAATTTATACAACAATGGATATAGAGGCACAAGACTATGTCGAAGAATTAATGTATGAAGGAGAAATTGTTGAATTCCCCGATGAAGATTTCCAAGCAGGAATCACCTTATTGGATACAAAAACTGGTGGAATTTTAGCTCTTGGTGGTGATCGTGATCCAGATGTAAAGCTAGGAACAAACTATGCAACAGATATAAAGCGACAACCTGGATCTACAGCAAAGCCTATACTTGACTATGGTCCAGCAGTTGAGTATTTAAAATGGGGAACCTATCAAACAATTGTAGATGAACGTACTACTTATTCTGATGGAACATCTATTAGCAACTGGGATAATAGCTATAAAGGGTCTATGACTATGCGAAAAGCATTAGAAATGTCTAGAAATATTCCTGCACTAAAAGCCTTCCAAGCAGTTGGAGCAGAAAATGCTCAAGAATTTGCTGTCAATCTAGGAATTCCATTAGAGAACGCCTATGAATCCTATGCAATTGGTGCATTTGAAGCTAGCACGCTAGAAATTGCAGGTGCTTATAGTGCTTTTGGAAATGAAGGAGTTTATAATACACCACATGCCGTACGCTCATTTAAATTAAAAGATGGCACAAAGATAAATATGGAACCTAAATCAAAAGTTGTGATGCAAGATTATACAGCTTTTCTCATTACAGATATGCTAAAAGGTGTACTCACAAGTAGCGATGGAACTGGAAGTCTTGCTAATATTCCAGGATTGCCTGTCGCTGGTAAGACTGGGACGACCAATTATTCTGAAGAAGAACGAAATAAATGGGGTATTACTAATTCAAAAAGTGTTCCAGATGCTTGGTTCGCAGGATATACAACCAACTTTACGATGGCTGTATGGACTGGTTACACAGAACGAAAAAATCCAATTGAACCTGGTTTAGATCAGAAAGTAGCCCAAAAGATTTTTAAAGCAGTAATGGGCCATATTTCTGAAGATGTAGAAACTGCTGATTTCAAAAAACCAGATAGTGTCGAAACGATAAAAATAGAAAAAGGTACGTATCCAGCTAAATTGGCAAGTCCATACACGCCAAGCAGTCAAATCCTAACTGAGTATGCTGTAAAAGGTAATATTCTGAACGAAGTATCACAGAAATACAATAAGCCAAATGCTCCTACTGGAGTGAAAGCTAGCTATAACGAAAACAGTGATCAAATCGAGTTATCATGGGATTATGGTGATAAAGATGGCATTAAATTTGACGTAAGTGTAAGTGTCGATGGTGGAGCTAGCGAGCAGCTGACTGTTACTTCCGATACAAGCATCAAAATTACAAAACCAACGGCTGGTAGTACGTATACCTTTACTGTAAAGGCAATTAAAGATGATTTAGAAAGTGATCCTGCATCTAGTAATATTTCTGTGCCAGAGAAAATCGAGGAACAGCCACCTGAGGATCCAAATGAAACGATAGATGATGAAGAAAATCAAGACGATCCTAATGGCGAAGAATCTGACGATAATCAGGACGAGGAAGGCGACGAAGATTCTGATAATGGCGGAGACAATAACAGCAACAATGAAAATGGCAATAACAACGGAAATGATAACAATAACAATGGAAATGGGAACAATAACGGGAATAATGATAATGGGAATAGTGATGATGTTCAAAACAATAACACCAGCACGACTGACACCAATCAAGATAAAGAGAGAAATAGAAATAACAATCGAAATGACTCTCAATAAATAAGTTAAAGAACCTGTTTCAGCAAAAGAAGAGGACAATTCCAAATGGAAAAGTCCTCTTCTTTTTTCTAAATATTCCTATTTAATTTTACTAATTTTATCGCAAACTGCTTTTCTAACTCTTTAAACAACTCATCCAATTGTCTATAGGAATGATACCCATTCAGCCTTTTTAGGATAAATTCGAGACGATCTTCTAAATTAAACGGTTTTACTTCTAGACTTTTGTCTACTAAACCATCTATTAAATTCACCGGTTTTTCATTTATCCAATATAGGCATTCTAAAAAGTATTCCAAAGCTATTGTTAATCCGTATTGTAAATTTAACGTATCTCTGTTCGCTGCAAATTGTTGTAGCTCCACTTTAAGAAGCTTCCACTCTTCTAGTATCTTATTTACACATTCCTTAACATTTTCTATATTCCACGGGTGAAACGTTTCCTTGTTATAATAGTAATTTGCTTCATGCAAAAAAGCTGGTCTCCTAACAAAGGAATCCGTCTTAATACATGAAAATTCCTTGATCACTGGGAAAGGGCCATATAAGAGCTGTACGGGGACATCTAATTGATTCTTGTCCATTATACTATACCTTTAGTCTTCATTCTTTTTTTGCCTTCTCTACATAATGCTAGCAGCGGACAAGCTTCACATTGAGGATTTTGCGCCTTACAGTGATATCTTCCAAAAAAGATCATGCGGTGATGAGTCACAGACCATTCATCCCTAGGAACTTTTTTCATTAATGTTTTTTCGACTTCTAAAACAGAATCTTTCCATCTGCAAATCCCTAATCGCTTACTTACCCTTTCGACATGTGTATCAACAGCAATAGCAGGCATATTGTAGGCAACAGAAACAACAACATTGGCTGTTTTTCTTCCTACACCTGGTAGATTAATCAATTCATCTCGATCCATTGGTATCTCACCATTGTATTTTTCTAAAACTATTTGGCAAAGTTTTTGAATATTTTTTGCCTTATTTCGGAATAAACCAATAGAGCGAATATCATTCTGCAATTCTTCTAAAGGTACACTTAAGTAATCTTCTGGTGTCTTATATTTTTGGAATAAGTTTTTTGTCACCTTATTAACTAGCGCATCCGTACATTGTGCAGATAAAGATACTGCAATAACCAATTCAAACGGATTGGAATGAACTAATTCACAATGTGCCTCAGGAAACATTTCTCCCATTTTATCTAGGCAATATCTGATTTCATCTTTTTTTAACATGCGATCCTCCGAATTAATAAACTATAAATCTATAAAAAAAAGGTCATCCAAAGAATAAATTGGACATCCTTTCCGAATGATAGTAATCTTACTGACTAACTTATTTAATTTTATTCACCTATTAATTATTGATCCAACCAATTATAAAAAGGTACTGCTTTTTTGTTGGGAGCCTCTTCCCTCTGTTCTATTTTGTATCCAGTAGTTTGATGCTGTCTAAACTTTTTCCCATGATTTTTTGCTTGTTCGAGTGTTTTAATTCCGTTTTTCTTCCATTCAAACAAAATTCGATCAATATATCGAAAGTTTAATTTACCAGAAACAACTGCTTCTCTAAGAGCTGCTTTTATTATTGCCATTTCATGCTGATCATCATCGACCCACATATTTAATGTCTCAATTTCAAAAGGAGATAATGGTCGACCGAATTCATGCTCAAAGCAAGTATATAAATCAGATTCTTCTTTTTCGTTTAAAGCTGCTTCTTCTTTTTTATTATTAAGTAAAAATTGCTCAATTAATTTATTCCAAAGGGGCTCTAAAGAATATCGCTCAAATCGAATCCCTGTATCACTGTTTCCTTCAATTATCTCGATAAAACCTTTTCTAATAAGCTGACTCAATAACTCGCGGCATTCCATACTATCTAAAGTCATTTGATCAGCTATTTCAGACGGGGTTGGAAAATCATTGCCCCGTTCTAAATAGTAATGTATTTGCAGCAAAAGCACTAATTCTTTTTCATTTATCTTCAAATATTTATAGTGTGTTAGAAGTGTGGAAGGAATATTTATATTCCCCTCTTGCAACCATTTTAAAAAAATTGTTTTATTCATAATGACACCTCTAATTTAGTATATCATGTTGGTCAGATGCATGAAATAATGAAAATCACCCAAACCTAGCAATAGTTAACAAAAAGAAGAAGGGAAAAAATAGGATTGGTACAAAGGTGAAACCTCACACGAATTATCGATGTGAGGTCAACTTTTGAAAAACTTTCCATATTTTTCACCCTATTATTTAATCAAGGATATAGACGATTTAATAATCTTGGGAACGGAATTGTTTCACGAACATGTTCTACGCCTGTAATCCATGCGACCGTTCTTTCTAAACCAAGCCCAAAACCAGAATGTGGAACAGAACCATATTCTCTCAGTTCTAAATACCATTTATATGTTTCTGAATCTAATTGATGTTCTTCTACACGCTTATATAGGAGATCCATATCATGAATACGTTCAGAACCACCTATAATTTCACCATACCCTTCAGGGGCAATTAAATCTGCACAAAGCACAACATCTTCTCTCTCTGGATGTGGTTGCATATAGAAAGGCTTGATTTTAGTTGGATAATGGGTAATAAACACAGGTTTATCAAAGCTTTCAGCAATGGCAGTTTCATGTGGAGAACCAAAATCATCCCCCCACTCAATATCATCAAAACCTTTTTCATGCAAGAAAGTAATCGCATCATCATAGCTTATTCTTGGGAAAGGCGCTGTAATCTTCTCTAATTTAGATATATCTCTTCCAAGAGTTTTAAGCTCTAGCTGACAATTTTTCAAGACAGATTGAACAACATAGGATACGTATTGTTCTTGAACCTCTAGGTTTTCTTCAAATTCAACAAAAGCCATCTCCGGCTCAATCATCCAAAACTCGATTAAATGACGACGTGTTTTTGATTTTTCTGCACGGAAAGTTGGTCCGAACGAAAAAACCTTCCCTAACGCCATTGCAGCAGCTTCCATATAAAGTTGTCCACTTTGTGATAGATAGGCATCTTCATCAAAGTATTTCGTTGCAAACAGTTCGGTTGTACCTTCTGGAGCACTTCCTGTTAAAATTGGTGGATCTACCTTAACAAATCCATTTTCATTGAAGAATTCATAGGTAGCACGAATAATTTCATTTCTTACTTTCATTACTGCATGTTGACGTTTTGAACGTAACCATAGGTGACGATTATCCATTAAGAATTCTGTGCCATGTTCTTTTGGTGTAATCGGATAATCTGTAGAAGTATGAATCAGTTCCACATTTGTAACAAGTAATTCATATCCAAACGGAGATCGTTCATCCTTTTGTACTGTACCAGTAACATATACAGATGATTCTTGTGTAACTGTTTTAGCTGTTTGAAATACTTCTTCCTCTACATCACTTTTAACAATTACTCCTTGAACAAATCCAGATCCGTCGCGAAGCTGCAAAAAGGCAATTTTCCCACTAGAGCGCTTGTTGGCAATCCACGCACCTAATTTAACCTCTTTATCAACATATTTTGGTAACTCGGCAATAGTTGCTTTAATCACAATTAACTCCTCCAAAAACAAATAAATATATGTACTTAAATAGAGGCGGTTGTTCTATCCATAATAAAGATAATAAATAAACCGCTTCTTCCTACCTGTTTAGCTGATTTAGTAGAAAACGTACTAGTTATAAAAAAATATTCTACCAAAACATTATACCTTTACATCTTAAGACAATCAACACTATGGACCATACAATAGGCAACAATAATAGTGTTTATCACTATTCTCTTCCTTCTATCTTTTTTATTACCTGTTCCCAATACAGTATTCAAACAGCAATAAAGAAAAGAGAGAATGCCAAAAAAGATATTGAATTTTTTTTGACATACTCTGCTATAAAGATAAATAAATTAATTATTCACAACCATTTTCTTTTCTACAAACTGTTCCATCCGCTTTACTGCTTCTTCAAGCTTTTCAAGTGATGTTGCATAAGAAAGTCGGATGTAATTATCTGCGCCAAATCCTGAACCAGGCACAACGGCTACTAATGCTTCTTCTAACAAGCCAGCAACAAACTCATCAACTGTTGCATATCCTGTTAATTCTACTGCTTTTTTTACATTTGGAAAAAAATAAAATGCTCCTTTTGGCTTTATGCACGAAAAACCAGGAATTTTATTTAATTTCTCATGTATGATATCTAAGCGCTTATTAAATGCTTGGCGCATTTCTTCCACTGAATCTTTTGGACCAGAGTAAGCTTCAATCGTAGCATACTGAGATGGTGTGGTTGGATTTGAAGTACTGTGACTTGCAAGATTCGCCATCGCAGTAATTATTTCCTTATTTCCTGCAGCATACCCAATTCTCCAGCCTGTCATCGAATGAGATTTTGATACCCCATTTATTACAATAGTCGCTTCTTTAAGTGCAGGAGATAAAGAAGCAATCGATACATGTTTACTATCGCCATAAACTAATTTCTCATAAATTTCATCAGATATAATTAAAATATTATGTTCTAAGCAAACATTTCCAATTTCCTTTAATTCTTCCTCTGTATAAATCATTCCAGTTGGGTTACTTGGTGAATTAATAATAACTGCTTTTGTTTTTGAGGTAATTACTCCTTTTAATTGTTCAGGAGTAATTTTAAATTCATTCGACTCATATCCCTCTACAAAAACTGGTACACCTTCTGCAAGCTTTACTTGCTCTGGGTAACTAACCCAATATGGGGTAGGAATAATTACTTCATCCCCTTTATCCAAAATAACCTGGAATAAAGTAAATAATCCGTGTTTTGCACCATTTGTAACGATAATCTGATTTGTATCATAATCTAAATGTTGATCTTTCTTTAGCTTTGCTGCAATTTCTTTTTTTAATGTTAGTAATCCTGATGCAGGCGTATATTTTGTATGACCTTCATTCATACTTCTAACCGCAGCATCAATAATATTTTGAGGAGTGTTAAAGTCTGGCTCTCCTGCGCCTAAACCAATAACATCATGACCAGCTGCTCTTAAACTCGCTGCTTTTGCTGTAATGGCCAATGTTGTAGATGGTGTTAATGCGTTCACTCTTTGCGCTAATTGAATTTTCATTCCTATTTGCCACTCCTATCAGTTAATAATTTTCAATTGTTAAAAGGATTTCTCCTGTCTCAAAATCTAACCAATGGTAGTTTATTGAGTCCATATCTGTATGAGAATAAATCTCCCAAACAGGCAGTCCATCATACATCCCTAAGCGGACTGCATTTATTTTTTCTGGTGATTGCTCCGATAATAATATATTAAGTGCTTCTTGTTTGGTTAGCCCATCTTTTTTCAGCTTTTGAGTAACTTGATGGCTTTGTTCATTTATCCAAACAATCATTTCTTCCTTATCATCGTTCTTTCCTTCTAGAATATAATAGGCTTCCTTCCCATTATATAATTGAAAGCTATCAATCTCCTTCATATCTGATTCCTTTTTAGCAATCGTTTCAGCTATTTCTCTTGCGGTTTTTATAGGCTTCATTGCTTGTACATATGTATGAATACTTACACCTATTCCAATAAGAAAAACAACAATAACAATCCATATCCATTTTCTCATCTTATTACATCACTTCTTTAAACCAGTATTTTGTACATAGGTTATTATAACAGTATTTATAAATAGAAAGAAATTATTTTCTATAAATTCGTTGTTATTTGTCGAGCAACTAATTGATTATGTATACTACTTAAACACTTTATACAGGCATTCAAGAAGCAGTACTTTCTCAAACGCCTATATTCACCTTATAAAAATTTACTTTAGCCAGCTTTTGATGAATTTTACCATTTCCTGACTATTTTGTTGCTTAATTGGCACAGTAGGTATAGACTTCAGAAATGTCTCCCCATAAGTGGTTGTAACAATACGGCGATCAAAAACAATAATAAATCCTTTATCCTCTTCCGTGCGAATTAATCTACCAAATCCTTGTTTAAATCGCAAAACAGCTTCTGGAAGGCTATTTTCTATAAAAGGATTGCCTCCCTTATTCTTAATCAACTCATTTTTCGCTTCCGTTAAAGGGTCTTCAGGTGAAGAAAACGGTAATCGCACAATGATTAAACAAGTTAAATCCTCGCCAGGAATATCAATTCCTTCCCAAAAACTATTCGTACCTAATAATATTGCTTTATCATAACGCTGAAAATTACGCGTTAATCTCATTCTACTTCCATTTGTAATCCCTTGTGCCAAGATTGCGTATTCTTCTAAACAACCACTTTCTTTCATATAATCATATGTTTTTTTTAACATGTCATTTGCTGTAAAAAGAATCAGCATTCGCCCTTTTGTTGCTTGTGCGATATGGATTATTTGCTCTCCGATTGTAGTAACATAATCATTTAATGATACGGAATTAACTTCTGGTACATCTGTTGGGATAAGTAATTGCACCTGTTTCTCATAATCAAATGGTGAATTAATTTGAACTTCCAGTTGGCTATTTCCTAATCCTAACCCTTTAGCATAATATTCAAATGAATTATTTACGGTAATTGTTGCTGAAGTAAATACAACACTTTTTTTCTTATTAAAAAAGTTGTTTTGTAAAGTTTCAGCGACAGAAGTAGGTTGTGTATATATTACTGCATTGTTCGGATAATTTTTCGCATCTGTTTCCAACCATGCGATATTGTCCCCTACCCGCAAAAACATCTCCCGCAAATGATTAATATATATATACCAATCATTTAAAATCGACTCAATTCTTTCCACTATTAGCATTTGAGAAGCGCTAAACTTTCTTCCTTGTTCCTTTAATCGCTGTATTTTTTGTACTAATACTTCTCTTCCATCCTTCCAAAGAAAAATAATTCGTTCTGCAACGCTTTTGACAGCATTCCAATCTCCCATGCCACTATTAGTCTTTAATCGATAGCTTCCCCTTCCATCTCTTCTTGGTTGATTCGTTTTTTTCGCATAGCGAAGTACAGCCCGAAAAAGTTCATCTAATTCATCATGTAATCCAAGGATAAATTGATTAAACTCCCATTTCTGATGGATATTCGATTCCCCTAACAAGTTTTCTAAATGAAACATAAGTTGCTTTTGATCTGTGGTCCCAATCGCATTAATACTTAAACGCACAGCAATGTAGGAAAAACGAAATCCAAAATGCTTTGTCGTCGTTTTTTCAAAATGATGTCCTTCATCCACAATGACATACTCATAGGAAGGGAGGAGGCGTTGATCTGCTGTAAGATCTTTTAAAAGCAAAGCATGATTCGTTATAATCATATTTGCTTTTTGTGCAGCATTTCGAGTTCTTCTATAAAAATCCTTAGATGCCCATTCCTTTGAAATAGGCAGAGAAAAATTTCCGTCATTTTTTATCTTTTCCCAGTAATTGCTTCCGCCACTTGTTAAATTCAACTCATCTTTATCTCCTGTTTCTGTCTCTGTTAACCAAATTAATATTTGCATTTTTGTAAGAATAATATCATAATTATCTTCTTGCTCTTTTAAAGAAACTTCAAATTTATCTAAACTGATATAATGATTTCTACCTTTTAATAGTGTATAAGTTATAGGAAATGGAAGGATACTTTTAAGCAAGGGCAAATCTTTATGAAAAAGTTGTTCTTGTAGTTGGGTTGTAAAAGTACTGACAATTACTTGCTGTTTATTTGCGATTGAGAAATATGCAGCAGGCACTAAGTAACCAAGAGACTTTCCAACACCAGTACCAGCCTCAATAAGACCATGTCGATTGTCTGATAATGCCTGATGAACAACCTTCATCATTTCTAATTGTCCATCTCTTCTTTGATAAAAAGGAAAAGTATCCCTCATTCTTTGCTCCATTTTTTCCATATCAAAAGAAACAGAGCAATCCTTTCTTTGATCTACTATCAGATTACTAGGCAGTCTTTTAATGGTTAATCCTCGATATATCTCCCAATCATCCCGTATATATTCTATTTTTGATTGTTTTTCTTGAATAAGAGCTTGTAAATAAATATCTAAATCGCTTTTGAGCGAGGAACTTAAGAATTCTAATTGCTTTGTCGTTACTTGAGGCAGCACGTTCAACTTCTCCAACAATAATAGCAATAGCTCTGCTGTAACATAAGCATCACTATCAGCCTGATGTGGTCTACTATGGACTATCCCTTCTTGTGCAGCAAGATCAGTTAATTTATAGCTATCTGCTGTTGGGTATAAAATTCTTGCTAATTCTACTGTATCAAGAATTGGTCCATAAAACTGCTTAAAGCCAGCCTGTTCTAGCTCTTCATTTAAAAAGGATAAATCAAATAATACATTATGGGCTACAAAATAAGCTTCCTCTAATAAAGAAACAATTTTTTCTGCAACTTCGTCAAAGATTGGTGCTTTTTCCACCATTTCATCGGTGATTCCAGTTAATTCTTCTATAAATGGCGAAATTGGTTGAAGAGGATTAAGTAAAGAAGAATATTCCTCCACTATTTTCCCGTTTTCAATAACAACTGCCGCAAATTGTATAATTCGATCCCCTTTTCTAGGAGAATTACCGTTTGTCTCCAAATCAACTACTACAAATTTGTTACTCATTACGTCCACCTCAAACTTTCAGTCATTCAAACGGTATCATAAAAATGGAAAAAGGGAAAGATGTTAGTTTTATTCTTTAAATTTTTATAAATTATAAAACCCCTACTCAAAGTGAATAGGGGTAATTTATATCAGCATTAGTAATTTACATAACTGTTTTCACTGGTTCTTGATGCAGAATGTTTATTATGCGATTATGTTCATCCATAATTGCTACTTTCGGTTGATGACTGTGTAGCTCTTCATTTGAAATATAACAATATGAAATAATGATGACAATATCCCCTACTTGTACAAGTCTTGCTGCTGCACCATTTAAGCAAATAGTGCCAGTACCTCTCTCCCCTGGGATTATATAAGTTTCCAATCTTGCACCATTATTATTATTAACAATTTGAACTTTTTCATTCGCTACCATCCCGACAGCATCTAATATATCTTCATCTATTGTAATACTACCTACATAATTTAGGTTCGCTTCCGTTACTGTTGCTCGATGGATTTTTCCGTTCATCATTACTCGAAACATTTGGTTAACCCTCCATAATATAAAGTGAAACTTTGTACCTGTATTTGGTTTCTTTCCTTCGCCACTGATGGTTAATGGAGCCATTCGGGCCTAAACTTCCTCGAACTCTCCAAAAAGCCAGAGGGAGATACTTATGCGTCTTAACCTTATATTTTAAAGATAATATTATCAATTAATCTAGCCTTACTAAATTGAACGGCAATCGCAATAATAATCTCTCCCGTTAACTGCTTTACATTCTCCAATTCGGGATAGGATAGAATTTCAAAATAGTCCACTTTTCCACTAGATTCCCTTTCAATCAACTCAACTACATGCTTCTTCAATATTTCTAAATTGTCTGTCCCCTTTATTAATTCAGCTCTAGCAAAACTTAGCGATTTATAAAGAATACCTGCTTCTTGTCTTTCTGTTGGAGTAAGGCGAATATTTCTAGAACTCTTTGCTAAACCATCTTCTTCCCTTACTGTGTTAAGTGCAACTAGATTAATAGGGAAATGAAAGTTTTCAATTAATCCATCCACTATTGCAACTTGCTGAGCATCTTTCTTTCCAAAATAAACATTAGTTGGCTGTACTAAATGAAACAGCTTCGTTAGAACGGTTGCAACCCCATCAAAATGCCCAGGTCTTGAACGTCCACACAAACAATTTGTACGTCGCTCTACTTTTACGATAACAGACATTGGTTCAGGATACATTTCTTCTTCAGAAGGATGGAATAAATAATCAACCCCCTCTTCGATTGCGACCTGTTTATCATGCTCAAAGTCTCTTGGATAAGATTCCAAATCTTCATTAGGTCCAAATTGGAGGGGGTTAACAAATACACTCATTATAACTACATCATTCTGCTCTCTTGCTTTTTTTAGCAAAGCTCGATGCCCTTCATGAAGATAGCCCATCGTTGGAACAAACCCAATTGATACTTGGTCTTTTTTTAACTGTGTTGATATCTCCTGCAATTGATGTGGATTACTTAGGATGTTCATTGGCTTTTTCCTCCATATAAGCTTTTTACTTCTTCTGCTTTCATCTGAAAACTATGCTTCATTTCAGGAAATGCTCCAATTCTTACTTCAGATATATATTGATCCAACGCTAGTGAAATTGGATCATTTACGTTTGTATATTGTTTTACAAATTTCGCCACTCGATCAACACCATATGTTATGAGATCGTGATATACAAGGACTTGGCCATCTGTGTCACTTCCTGCACCAATTCCAATTGTTGGTATGTCCAGTTGATCACTTACTTCTTTCGCAACTTGCATTGGAACACACTCTAGCACTATCGCAAAAGCTCCTGCAGTTTGGCATTTCAGTGCATTTTGAATAAGAAGTTTAGCCTCTTCAGAGCTTTTCCCTTGTACTTTATAACCACCTAAAACACCAACAGACTGTGGCGTTAAGCCTAAATGAGCCATAACTGGGATACCAGCATTTGTTAAACTATTTATTTGATCGATGACATCATCAGCACCCTCTAATTTCACTGCATTTGCTCCAGTTTCTTGAATTAAGCGAGTAGCGTTGATTAATGTTTCACGGTTTGATATATGATAACTCATAAATGGCATATCAATGACAATAAATGTATCTTTAGCCCCTCGTTTTACTGCTTTCCCATGATGTATCATGTCTTCCATTGTAACTGGCACTGTTGAGTCATATCCAAGAACGACCATTCCCAAGGAATCCCCTACCAATATTAAATCGGTTCCTGCTTGTTCTACTAATTTAGCAGAAGGATAATCATATGCCGTAATCATTGTAATCTTTTTGGCATTTTGTTTCATTTTGATAAAATCTGTTGTAGTTTTCACTCATTTTCCTCCTTTAATAGGAAGAGGGAATGGCTTAATACGAAAAAAACCTTCTACAAAGAATAGAAGGATTGTCTTTATGTTTCGATTTTTCATCCCTCTGTCCTTGTCCAAATATGGATCTAGGCAGATATAATTATGGTTGTTGCACATTAAAAACAATGGTGCAGTTCATTAAGATACTGCCCGACAAATGAATTATAACAAACCAGCTAAGGGATGACTATGGGCAATTTACGTTTCCATTAAAATATCCGCTGAATAAATGGAATGTACTTCTCCTTGATCATCTTCAAGCAGTAACACCCCATCGTCTGTAATTCCTTTAGCCAGTCCAAAGATACTTCCATTTAACGTATTTGCTCTAACCTTTTGCCCTAAACTAATGGAATAGCTTTCCCATAATAGTTTTATTGGATAAAAGCCTTTTTCTAAGTAAAGAAGATATAGTTTTTCTATTTGCTTCATAATGCCTTGGATAATGATTGCTCGATCCCAACTTGTCTTTGTTTCAAGATAGATAGAAGTGGCACTGGACTGCAGTTCTTCTGCAAAATCCTCAAGCTGCTGATTTACATTTATACCGATTCCAATGATTAACGAATGCACCCTGTCACTATCAGCCTGCATTTCTGTTAGAATTCCTGTCAATTTTTTACCATTCACTAATAAATCATTGGGCCATTTGATATCAGCTTGTACTCCAGTAACATCCTGTATTCCCTGAACAACCGCTACTGCAATAAGCAATGTCAATTGCGGTGTTTTCATAATCGGAATAGCCGGCTTTAAAATAAGACTCATCCATATTCCTTTATATTTAGGAGATTGCCATTTTCTTTCTAATCTGCCCCTGCCGCCAATCTGCTCTTCTGCTACAACTAAAGTGCCTTCTACAGCCCCTTCCAAGGCAAGCTTTTGGGCAATATTCTGGGTAGAATCCACCGTTTCTTCAAAATGAACATTCCTGCCAATATAGGAGGTATTTAAACCAAACAAAATATTATCAGGAACGATTTTCTCTGGTGAGCTAATGATTCGATAACCCTTTTTTCGGACTGCTTCAAGGATAAAGCCGTCTTGTCTTAGTGCTTCGATGTGCTTCCAAATTGCTGTACGGGAACATCCTAAAAGCTCAGCAAGCGATTCACCAGATAAATACTGATTCGGGTTATTAGTAAAAGCCTCAATTAGTCCTTTTCTGATATCTGATGACATTCTCTTAGCCACTCCTTTATTACTTTCTTATCATTTTTAATTTTCCGTTCCACTACTTTTGTTTCAACAAGGGAAAGCATCTCTTTTATCCATGGTCCTGCTTGTTTTTTCGTCCATAATAAAAGGTCATTTCCGCTAATAGCCAGCTCTTCCTTTTTTTTGATTGGCAGCTTTCTATATTGTTCTTCTAATAGAGAGATATTTGGATTAATTTCTTGATTTTTTAGAAGCTGATATATTTTCTCCGTACTAACTGCGATAGATATTGTAGCAAAATAAAGCGAATGATTAGTCCAGGTGACCATTTTCTCTCTTTCTAAAAACCAATAGATTATTTTTTGGATATGCCGTATTTGTTTAACTGGTAGCTTCCAAGCACGCAAAAATGATTCTATTTGCTGTTTTTCTTTTATTTCAATGGATAATAATAAAACAGCCCATTTTTCAAGTAAATCAAGCTGAGACAGAGAAGTATTCGCAAACTTAGTGAGCCCTTCTTTACTAGATGCAAGCATCGGCAAAAATGTATACATCTTCGTTTCAAGCAATATAGCTAGAGCATCAGAACACCATTTCCCCTGTAAAAGCTTTTCAAATTCAGTGGTAATTCTCTCCACTGCTATCTTAGAAAGAAGATGCTTATTTTTGATAATGCCTATTAACGTCTCCTCCTCCAACTGAAAGCCTAAGGTACTAACGAATCGAATCCCTCGCATGATTCTTAATGCATCTTCCTGAAACCGCTCATTCGCATTACCAACTGTTTTAATTTCCTTCTGTCTTAAAGCTTCCTGGCTATTAAAAAAATCAATAATACGTCCTTCTTTATTCATCGCTATCGCATTTATCGTAAAATCCCGACGTTTTAAATCTTCTTTTAATTCGCGAACAAACAACACCTTTTCTGGTCTTCGATAATCAACATAAGTAGATTCGGTTCGAAAGGTCGTTATTTCGTATGTATGATTTTTCCACACTACCATTACTGTTCCGTGTGCAATTCCAACATCGATAGTATGGGAAAATATCGTTTTAATTTCATCAGGTGTTGCGGAGGTAGCAATATCTATATCATTAATTTGTTTGTTTAATAGATAATCTCTAACTGCTCCCCCAACAAAATAAGCTTCGAAGCCTGCACTCTCAATTCTCTCCATTATGGGAATAGCGTCATTAAAAGGCTTGATCATTCGTTCCACCAGTTTCTAGAATTGATTTATAAATCTCCACATATTGGTCAACAATAATATCTGCACGGAAATAATCTCTTACTCTTGAAAGAGAATTTTTAGAGAATCTAGCATGTTTTTTACTATCTGATAAAAGATTTACCGAATGCTTAGCAATATCCTCTACATCACCTAGTTCACAAATAAAACCAGTCTCATTTGGAACGATTACTTCTGGAATGCCGCCGACATTCGTTCCTATAACCGGCACTCCACATGCCATCGCCTCTAATGCTACTAAGCCAAAGCTTTCTTTTTCAGAAAGAAGTAGCATTAAGTCACTTAGCGAATACAGCTCCTCTAGATTTTCTTGTTTTCCAAGGAACAAAACTTTCTCTCTTAATTGCAGTTCATCCACCAGTTTTGTTACTTTAGACATTTCAGGACCATCTCCAACAAGCAGTAGTCTTGATGGAATTTGATCTGAAATTCGTTTAAATGCTTTGACGACATCCGTTACTCTTTTAACTCCTCTAAAATTAGATACATGTATGATGACTTTTTCATTCATTGAAATAGCCAATTCTTTTTTCAAATGACTAGCATCTACCTTACGATACACTCTTTCATCAATAAAATTATAAACAGGGACAATTTCTTTATTTGGTTCAATTACTTCATGCGTTTGGGCAATTAAAGAATTCGAAACAGCTGTTACAAGGTCTGATTTTTCAATCCCGAACCGAATGCCTGTTGCTAGTGAAGGATCATACCCTAATACGGTGATATCTGTACCGTGTAGAGTTGTCACTATCTTTACATCTCTATTGCTCATTTGTTTTGCTAATATGGCACAAACAGCGTGAGGAATTGCATAGTGTACATGAAGCAAATCTAATTCTTCTCGATTAATAACTTCTGCCATTTTACTACTCAGTGCTAAATCATATGGTGGATATTGAAAAACAGCATATTGATTTACTTCTACTTGATGATAGTAAATGTTTGGATACATTTTATTTAACCGAAATGGTATGCTCGAGGAGATAAAGTGTATTTCATGTCCTCTCTCCGCCAGCATTTTCCCTAATTCTGTTGCAATAACACCTGAACCACCAACAGTTGGATAGCAGGTAATGCCAATTTTTAATTTTTTCATATGTCTCCACCTAATAAATCTTGATTTAATAATATTGGCTTTGATTTAATAAAGCCTTCCGCATAGGTTACGCCGACTTCTTTTCCAAAAAGTTTTTCTCTTGCCTCGATGGTGTCAATATAGCCATTTGTTAACGGAGTGTCTACACTGTCTTTCCCTTTAACAAATTGGCTTTGATAACAATTTAAACTTGCTTCTTTATGTTTCATAAACTCACTTGTATCAATCACAAAATCTGGTTTATGAAAACCATTTATCATATAATAGTATACATTTTGAACTTTATGTGGATCTGTGTTATTAGCGTGATAATTACGAATGCCTGCTGAAAAAACCGCTTCTTTCACGATTTTTGTACAGTTCCCATGATCCGGATGCCGGTCTTCCCAATAAGGGGAGAAAACTAGCTTAGGTTTGTAGGAGCGAATTACCTCTACTACCTTTTGAATGGCTTTCTCCTCCACATATAAACCTCTATCAGGAAAATCTAAGGTTATTCTATCGAAAAGCCCCAACACTTTTCCAGCTTCCTTTGCTTCTTGTTTACGTCTTTCAACCGTTCCATTTGAAGAAAGGTCGCTTTCTGTCAAATCACAAATGACTATTTTTTTCCCTAATGCTGCATATTTAGCGATTGTTGCACCCATGCCGATTTCCACATCATCTGCATGTGCACCAAAAGCAAGTATATCTATATTAGTTATCTTCGAGTTTTTTTGCCACTGGTTCTGTCTTTCCATGAACTATTTTTCTCCAATCTATATCGCCTTGCTCGAGTCCTCTAATTAATACTTCTCCGGTTCCCATATTTGTTGCAAGAGGGACAGAATAAACATCACATAAGCGGATTAATGCTGTTACATCTGGTTCATGTGACTGTGCAGTTAATGGATCTCGGAAGAAAAACACCATGTCCATATCATTATTAGCAATGTATGAACCTATTTCTTGATCTCCTCCGAGCGGTCCTGAATGAAAACGATGTACTTCTAATCCGGTTGCTTCCTGAATTCTTGCACCTGTTGTTCCTGTTGCATATAAAGCATGCTTTTCAAATATCTTTTTATAGGCAACAACAAAAGCTACCATATCATTTTTCTTTTTATCATGAGCAATTAATGCAATGTTCATCCTTATTCCACTCCTATTCCATAATATTTTCTAAGCCATAGATCAGTACATTAACTTTTAATACCTCTTCTACTGCAAATTTAACGCCTGACATAAATGATGTACGATTATAGGAATCATGTCTAATTGTTAAGGATTCTCCTTCTGCTCCGAACATTACTTGTTGATGAGCAATTAAACCTGGTAACCTAGTAGAATGGATGCGCATACCATCAAAGTCAGCTCCTCTAGCTCCTTGTATTGTTTCCTTCTCATCTGGATGTCCCTGTTTTTTACTTTCTCGTACTTCAGCAATAAGTTCTGCTGTTTTCACTGCGGTACCTGATGGTGCATCTAACTTTTGATCATGATGCATTTCCATAATCTCTACATCTGCAAAGTATCGTGCTGCCATTTTAGAAAATTTCATCATTAAAACAGCACCTAAAGCGAAGTTTGGAGCAATAATACAGCCGCGGTTCATTTCTTCACATAATCCTTCTAACTCTTCCAAGTTTTCCTTTGTAAAACCGGTTGTTCCAACTACTGGTCTAACGCCATAGCTTAGAGCTGTTTTCGCATGATGCATACCAAATTCAGGTGTAGTCAAATCAATGAGTACATCTGGCTTTTCTGTTTGTAAACAAGCTTCAATATCCGTATAAATTGGGACATCATAGGAAGAAAAGCCTTCAATCTCTTTTAAGCTTTTCCCTTCATGTTTATGATCTAAAACAGCAACAAGCTCAAATTGCTCTGTTCTTCCTGTTAAATACACAGCTTCTTTTCCCATTCTACCTCTTGGGCCAGCTATTACGATTTTTACTTTATTCAATGTATAATCTCCTTACTTTTATGTATTTTCTTTAGTCTTTTCTTGTCCATCTGTCTTTATCTCGTGTATTAAATTTATGCATGACACGATCATGCGCTTCCTCCAAATCAATATTTAAAGAATTCGCTAGACAGGTTAATACAAATAGCATATCACCAATCTCGTCGGTAATTTCCTTTTCCGTCTCTGACTCTTTTTTGGGCTTCTCTCCATAGTAGTGATTTACTTCTCTTGCTAATTCTCCTAGCTCCTCGGTAAGACGAGCAAGCATTGCTAACGGACTAAAGTAGCCCTCTTTAAATTGACCAATGTATTCATCAACTTCTCTTTGTATATCTTTTACTGTTTTTTCTCGATTCAATATAGACACCTCTTACGTCAATAAGTAATCTTATCCAATTCCATGTTAGCTAATCTGCTCCATTTTTACAAACATTTTTAACGAAGATATGCTTAGATTTAACAAGTATTAAACTTTTACTCGTTTTCTGTTTGTTATTCTTTCTTGAATTTTTTCTCCTCCATTGCCCATCTGAATGTGATTCGATATAATGGATACGCTAATAGCAATGTAATTGTACATAGAGAAAGTAGGCTGAGTTGATGTTTAAAGGTATCAAAATTAAAAATGTCTTATTTATTCTATTAGGATCTGCCATTTTTTCCTTTGGAATTGTTCATTTTAATATGCAAAATAATTTGGCTGAAGGTGGTTTTACCGGTATTACCCTTCTATTATATGCATTATGGAATTGGGATCCTTCCATAACAAATCTACTGCTTAATATCCCCTTATTTCTGATTGGATGGAAGCTATTAGGGAAGAATGTATTCATTTATACTATCATCGGAACGGTAGCGGTATCGATTTTCCTTTGGTTTTTCCAGCTTCCAAGGATTCAATTAGAAATTCCTCTAACAGAGGATCTAACTTTGGCTGCATTATTTGCTGGTACATTTATCGGTGTAGGCTTAGGAATCATCTTCCGTTATGGTGGGACTACAGGTGGCGTAGATATTATTGCTAGATTAGGCTTTAAATATTATGGATGGAGTATGGGAAAGACCATGTTCGTTTTTGACTTTTGTGTCATTACCCTGTCCCTTTTGACCTACTTATCCTATAGGGAAGCAATGTATACATTAGTTGCCGTTTTTGTTGGGACCAGAGTTATTGACTTTCTTCAAGAAGGGGCATATGCCGCAAGGGGAGCAATGATTATTTCTGACTCAAATACTGAGATTGCCAATAAAATAATGCTTGAAATGGATCGTGGTGTCACGGTATTAAAAGGGCATGGTTCTTTCACAAAACAAGATCGAGAAGTACTATATTGTGTTGTAGCGAAAACAGAAATTGTTCGCTTAAAAAGTATCATCACAAGCATTGATCCACATGCTTTTGTATCCGTAAGTGTCGTGCATGATGTAATGGGAGAAGGCTTTACTTTGGATGAGTATAAACAACCACTCGAAAAATAACCAAAAAAAAATGTATTCTTTTCGCATTTCTTTTTTCAAAGGTAAATGCGAAAGGAATACATTTTTTTATAAATTTCATACATTTAAATCACTTATACCAACCAACCTCCATTTAACGAAAAAGGTTGCTTATTTTAAAGCAGATTGAATTTCCGTAACACGTTTATCACTCGGCAATAAATAAGTTAATATTCCTAGCAGCGGCAGCAAACTACAGATAATCATAATGGCTTGTAAACTAAACGTATCTCCTATCACTCCGAAAATCACTCCACCTAGAGCCCCCATTCCAAATGCTAAACCTACAATTAACCCTGATACTAGGCCAATCATGCCGGGAAGCAGCTCTTGTGCATAAACAACAGTCACACTAAAGCTAGACTGTAATATAAATCCGATAATAAACAATAAAGGTCCAATCAGCCAAAATGGCATATGAGGCAAAAGCAGTGCAAATGGCGCAGAACCAACTAATGAAAATAGAAGAATGGTTCTTTTACCAAAACGATCTGCTAGCGGTCCACCTAAAAAAGTTCCAATTACACCAGCAAGTAAAAATATAAAAACAAAAATTTGCGCATTTTCAATACTTAGTCCAAACTTTTCGATTAAATAAAAATGGAGAAAATTACTGATTCCAGCTCCATACCACGACCGAGCAAATACAAGAAAAATTAGTAAGCATATAGCAACAATAATTTCTTTATTTACAATAAATTCGCGTTTGGCCTGCTGTTTTTTTTGTGGGTTTCTACTATATAATTCTTTTTTATACCAATTTGACACTTGGAATAACACGATCATGCCTAAAGTTGCTAAAAGTGTAAACCAAATAGTCCCGAATTGGCCTGTACGAACAAAGATAACAGCTGTAAATACTGGTGCTAAAGACTGACCAGCATTTCCACCTACTTGATAAATGGATTGTGCAAGGCCTCTTTTGGGACCGGCCGCCATATAGGAAACTCGTGAACCTTCTGGATGAAAAATGGCGGAACCAAACCCGATAAATAATACCGATAATAAGACAAGATAAAAATTAGGAGCAAGGGAAAGCCCGAGCATCCCGATTAAGCTTGAAAACATCGCAATTGGCAATAGATATGGTGCAGGCTTTTTATCTGCAAGCACGCCAAATACTGGCTGCAAAATGGATGAAGTGATATTCAATGTAAAGGCAATCCAGCCAATTTGCGTATAATTTAACGCCATTGATTGTTGGATAACCGGAAATAAAGCAGGCACAACAGATTGCATACAATCATTTAAAAAATGCCCTAAACTTATCGCAAATAAAATCCGATAAACCGTCAACTCTTGTTGCTTTTTCCCTTGTACGTATTCAGCAGTTTGCAAATAAACCCTTCTTTCTTTAATTATTCGTTTATTCCCATTTATACCCTTTCTCTCTCATGGGGAATTTGAAGATAAAAGGGAGATCAACTGTCCGTATAGGTCCGAATGGTTTTATTAACTATCCACTTGGATAAAAGAATCCCTCCAAATGAAAGGAGGTATCACATTAAATAAATCGCATTGTTTATTATACACCTTCGTTTGTTTCGATTCTATAATTTTTCGAAAAATCAAAATTCAAATCAATCAAATAAAAAAACGATGTAAAAAGATACTTCCTTTTCACATCGTTCTATTAATTTTATTCGTCTCTTGACATACCTGTATAGATTAAAACTAAACGAATCAATTCGAGCACCGCTACTGCTGCTGCAGCCACATAAGTAAGTGCTGCTGCATCTAATACTTTCTTCGTTTCTCTCTCTTCTTCGTTTCGAATGATCCCTAATGAAACTACCTGATCCATTGCACGGTTAGATGCATTAAATTCAACTGGAAGTGTCACAAATTGGAACAATACACCGGCAGCCATTAAAATAATTCCTAACAATAACATTCCTTCAATTCTTGCAAAAATACCAATCATGATAAATATCCAAGATGCATTACTTCCAAAACTCGCAACTGGTACTAAAGCGGAACGAAAACGTAAGAATGAGTATTCTTGCTGATCTTGGATTGCATGACCGACTTCATGTGCGGCAATAGCAGCTGCAGCTACTGAATGCCCGTGATAGTTATCAGTGGACAAACGCACAACTTTAGAGCGAGGATCATAATGATCTGACAAAACACCTCTTGTTTCTTCAACAGATACATCATATAACCCATTAGAATCCAATATTCTTCTTGCTACCTCTCTACCGGACATTTGTGAGGAAGAAGCTACTTTTGAATATTTTTTATATGCGCTTTTCACCTTCATTTGTGCCCAAATAGGTATGAGAATAATTAGTATAAAATATACAAAAAACATGTTTTTCCCCCTATTTCATCATGTAGTATATTTTTATTGTAAGCAGGAAAAACTTCAAAGTCAAATTTTATCTCTCTTTTGTTTTGCTTGTCTTTTTTCTGCTTTATCTCCAAGATATTTTCGCCATCCTACATATGATAAAGTAAGAATAATGATACTTCCTGTAGAAATAATCACCCACCATAATGAAGGATCCGCCTCATCTTCATACAGCTGATTAAAAACATCCTGTAGCTCCGCTTCTAATTGACCAACTTCTTCTTGGGTCCCTTTTTGATTAAATACTTGTAAACGGTAAGTATTTAGGAATTCGACAAGAGAATTCAGTTCTTGAAACTGAGTGGTTGAAACATCTAGCTTAAGACTAGGATTAATAATTTGATAGAGCGATAAGAACGCATCTAATCTCTCATTAAATCTCTCTTTATCTTCAGAAATTATTGCATCTTTCATATCTCGATATGTTGTCATAACAGGATCTTCCATTTGTGTCCATAAGGGCTGCTCACCTGATGAAACAGCATCTACCGCCAATCGAAATTTCGTTACAGTATTAATCCGTTGATCACTATCTATCGATGGATTGGTTATAGCTTCTATCGCTTCATCATGCGCTCCAGTTAATATTCGCTGTTCATCAAGTGTAAATAGACTGCCATTTACCGTTACCGTACTAAATTGATTCGAAAAATAATCAAGAATTTTTTTAGCATCCTCATATCGTTCTGATCGTACAAGCTGTAATACTTCATCTGAAAGTGTATCTAGTTCATCTAATTCTTTAGCAGGCGTTTTTTGGTCTGCATATACAGAAAAAGAGATAGGCAAAAGTAAAATCAATATCATCAACAACATAACCAATTTAGCCTTCATTCTTGTCCCTCCTCTATCTACTATTAAAAATGTATGATGAGTTGGACAAGGTTAGACTAAAAAAATAATTCTATTGAATTTTCCATTGTAATTGCTGCCTTTTTTTATATGCATATACACCTATTAATAGACTTAGAATACTAAGCCAAAAAGTAAAGTAGCCGATATTTGCCATATATTGATCCAAGACACTATATTTAGGCATCATCTTAAACACATAGTCAATAACATCATTATGTAAAGTCCAAATTGCTACAAGTAGAATATGGATCCATTTAAAACGATAAAAAGGAATATATAACAATCCTTGAATTGCCATTGCCCCATGTGAAAAAATGAGCATCCATGAGTCTATCCCAATTGCTCCTGTTTCAACATAGACAAGAATGTTCATTACTACTGCCCATATTCCGTATTTAAATAAAGTTATTAAAGCTAGTGCTTCTATAAGCGGCCAATGCTTTTTCCATAAGAAAGCTATTAATACAAACACAAAAAAGAGACTTGCTGTCGGACTATCAGGTACGAAGAGCAGAAATTTTGTCGGTGTCTCTGCTAATTGAAACCTGTACCAATAATAGCCATAAGCCGTTCCTACTATGTTAATAATGAGTAACAGCCCTAAAAATGAACGATTGCTTAGTATCATATAAATACTTCTCACACATTTTCCCCTTTTCCATAACTGATCCTCCTATTTTATCACAGTTTAGAAGGCATAGGAAAATCTCAAGAAATTAGAACTTTAGTAAAAAAACAAATCCCGTAAAGTTCGCTTTACGGGAAGACAAGTAACCTTATTTATTTTGAAAGAATTTTAATTGATTCGTTAAGGTATTAAACATATCTTTATCTCCAGTATCTAATGCTTCATCGATTAATTGGAGAAGTTTTTCTTTTTGAAATTTTTCTATGCTACTTACCAAAAATTGTTCAGCAATCATTTTATCTTTTTCGGTTATTTGTAGCTTTTTCGGCATAAATGGATTTTCTACTAGTACAGCTGCGTATTGATGAACTTGATTTGATGCGTAGAAATTCAGCTGAATGTAAATATCTTCATCTCTATTTAGGCGAATATCATGAAAAGACTTTTCTGCATCTGTAGTCATTACATTTTCTTTATAAAATCTAAAAGGTACTTCATCTACACAATGCGTGGACATAATCAGCCCTCTTGGACATTTTTCTGCATTTTCAACAAAATGGACTTTTTCCATCAATTGATCATGACTCATTAAATAATTTAAAATCCAAACACATTCCCGTCTCTTCAATTGATAGTGATTTAAAAACCAACGAATGAAGTCTTTTTTTTCATTGACAGATACAGGGGTTTTCATTTGTAATTCCCTCCTCTGCTTGCAACAAATTTTATTATCCAACCTGCTTTACCTGCATCGCTCCTAAGGAAATGACAACTAGAGTGGACCAACAAGCTTTTTGTTTGCCCTTTTTCCATAAAATTTGATTTCGCTAAAAGAAAATCCTTTACGAAAGTCACCATGTGAAAAATACTTTTACCCTTTTTCAATTACTTAATTATTCGTTTTCTGTGAGGCGTTGCAAGATTTCAATATACTCTTCATTACTTGGGTCTGTTTGTAATAGCATATTAAAAATTTCGGCAGCATCCCTTCTTTTTCCTTCTTCTAAAAGAAAATATCCATAATCATATAGAAAATCTGGAAGTTCTTTAAAGAAAGTATATGCTAATTGATATTTGTTTAATGCCTCTGAATATTTTTCTATGCCATGAAATGCTTTGGCTGCATCCCAATGCAATTGCGGCTCTTCCATTTCTTGTTTATCCATCAGCTCAATTAACTCGATGACATCCTCAAATCGATCTTGAGTTAAGAATAATTTATTTAATAAAAGCACTGCATCTATAAACTCAGGATCTATTGCAAGTGCTTCTCTAAAATGTTCCTCGGCTTTTTGTTCATCACCACGTTTTAAAGCTAATTTGCCACCATATAAATATAAATCTTTATTAAACTCATCTTGCTTTATTCCTTCTAAAACTGTTTTGTATGCATCGTCAAGCATTTCTTCATGCTCATATGCTCTGGCCAAATACAAATAGAGGGAATGGTAGGATGAATCCAAAGCTTTTACCTCTTCAAAACGATTTATCGCAACCGTATATAGGCTCGCCTGCGAGGCAGTCAAAGCAAGATTAAATAACGTATTTATCTCTATTTTTTCTTCGAGTGCTTTTTCATAATAGCCAATTGCATCCTCAAAGGCTCCCCCCGCACTTAAGTTATCCGCAATCCTTCCGTTGATATTAACGCCAGCAATATTTTCCTGCATTGGTAATACCTTTTGATAGGATTTTATCGCATCAGCAATTTTTCCTTGTTCCGAATATAATTCACCTAAGGCAAAGTCAATAATCACTTCATCTGGTAGGATTTTTTTTGCTTCCTTTAATTTCTGTTCACTAACCTCATACAACCCATCCATTTGATATAAGTCTGCAAGCAATAGTAAAGCTTGAGGAAAAGAGGGATCCTTCGGGTTAATTTTCTCTAAATAAGAAATCGCTATTTCCTCATTTCCCAATTCCATTTCCACTTCTGCAACTAGAACAAGTAATTCTCCTTCATCCGGATACCCTTCTAGTAGTACTAAAAATAGATTTTTGGCTTCTTCCAAAAAACCTAGCTGAAATAGTTCTTCGCCTAGCACAAATCTTTCTTCATTATTGCCCATTTTTAAAACATCTTGATAATATTTTAACGCTTTCTCTTGTTGTCCATCTTCTAATAAAGATATAATTTCATTAACTCTTTCCATATGATAATCCTCTCTAATCTCCTTCTATATTGTTAGGAAGGAAGGTACTTTTACTTCAAGTAATTCACCATAGCCTGGACGATAATACACCTTTGCCCCTGCTCGAATACATTTTCCTTTGTGTATAGTCATTTGTATTCTATCATAATGATAAAGAAACAAATCGTTTTCTTCAATATTTATGATTGATTCATCGTAAGCAACTAAATTATACGTTACTTCGCCACCTTGGTACATATTTCCTTTAAATGGATAAATCCCTATTTTGGCTAAATCAGAATAGTCGACTGGCATTCCTTCTTTAATTTCATGAGGAATAGATGGTATTTTAACATCTCTCATTAAACTTGACCATATATTTTGTGCCATTTTCTTTTCTTGTTCATCTTTTGCTAAAAATATCGGTACGAGTGGTGCATTATATGGAAATAAAGCCTCTTTTATCCATCCCCATGGAATTTGATATAAGGCTTTAATATCTTCAATCTCAATAAATAAAACTGGTACTTTTTCTCTTTTACACATTCGTACAAAACTAGGCGATAATAATGCTAAAGGAATCTTTACGGCTGCAACATAATCTATTGCACAATTTAGTAATTGACTGTTTATTTTTTTAAATTGCAAAGCCAATTCTCTTTCTCTCTTTACTTCTATATAAAAGAGAAAGGTTGTACATCCCTTTTTGATCAAGTTCTCTTCTATATACTTTTTTTGTTGTGTACTAGAGTTCATTTGCTTCACTTGGTTATCAAGCATAACTGTAGTGGGTGTCATTATATATGGAGAGCCATCCATTCGCATATATTGATAAGAGTGGAATTTATCTTTAAGTAATTCAATTCGATTATCCTCAATTAGGATAGATGTCTTCTTCAATCTTTGCCTTTTTAATAAATGTATATTTTCGATGATATATCGCATCCTAAATCACCACCTATTCTTTTAAGACAGGCTATGATTAAACAATAGCAAATATTCCATTTATCCACATTTTTAATAATTTTCTGTTCCAAAAAAAATCGTCGACAAACTTAGCGTGTTCATCGACGACCAATTATTAGTTAGACAATATATGAAGATGTTCGAAGAAAGCTGGATACGACACCGCAATAGCATTCACGTTTTCGAGAATCATTTCTCCTTCACAAATCTGTGAAGCAATTGCAAGCATCATTCCGATGCGATGATCTCCATGAGAATTTACTTTTGCTCCAGTCAGCTTCGTCCCACCTGTGATAATCATTCCATCATCAGTTGCTTGAATATCCGCACCTAATTTCTTTAGCTCCATTACTACAGTATCAATTCTATTAGTTTCCTTAACCTTCAATTCATGGGCATCTTTTATAACCGTAACTCCCTCTGCCTGTGTTGCTAACAATGCAATGATTGGGATTTCATCAATTAATTTCGGGATAATCTCCCCTTCGATAACTGTTCCCTTAAGCTTACTTGACATCACATTTATTGTTCCAGTCGGTTCAAAAGCATCAGCAGCATCTATTTGAATATCGATGCTTGCTCCCATGCTTTGCAAAACGTCTATTATTCCTGTTCTTGTAGGATTAAGTCCCACATTTTTTAAAGTAATGCTACTGTTAGAGACAATACAACCAGCTACAAGGAAAAATGCCGCAGATGATATATCTCCTGGAACATGAATTTCTGTACCAAGAAGTTTCTGGCCACCTTCTACTTGAATTTCATTTTCGTGTCTACTAATTTTCCCGCCAAATCGTTGAATCATTCTCTCGGTGTGATCCCTAGTAGGTACTGGCTCAATCACCGTTGTGATTCCATCTGCATTAAGGCCGGCAAATAATATTGCAGATTTTACTTGTGCACTTGCTACAGGCAATCGATAGGTAATACTTTGTAGATTTCCACCACGTACGGATAAAGGAGTATACTTTCCTTCTTCTCTGCCGTCAATTTTCGCACCCATTTCCCTTAAAGGAGTAACCACTCTTGTCATTGGTCGTTTGCCTATTGAAGAATCGCCAATTAACGTACTGTGAAAATGTAATCCTGCTAATATTCCCGTTAATAAGCGAATCGTTGTACCCGAATTCCCAACATCCAAAATATCTTTTGGTTCTTGTAATTCACTCATTCCTTTTCCATAGATAACGACCTTTTGGGTATCTTGTTCTATTAATACCCCTAATTTTCGAAAACAAGAGATTGTACTTAAACAATCCTCTCCTAATAGAAAATTTGTTACTGTTGTCATTCCATTTGCAATGGATCCAAACATGATCGAACGATGAGAAATCGATTTATCACCCGGAACTTCAATTTCACCTTTTAACCCATTCCTATTACTTCTTAATGTTAATAACTCCAATACATTCACCTTCGTTCTATCCAATCGTAGTATCATAATTAGAATAAGAAGCGATGCATTTCTGTGCTCTTATTCTATCTGCCTCTGTTTGAAAGCTGATTGCTAGTATTCCAAAAATCTCTTCCCGCGTTTCCATTATTCGAATATTTGTTATACTTATATTTTCTTTTGCTAAATAGCCAGTAATTTCGGAAATTACCCCTGGATAGTCAGGCACATCCACAAATAAATCATAAAAAGCTGGTATGGCACCTTTTTGGTCTTGAGGCAAACCGTCCCTTACTTTTTTTGCTCGTGAAAAATAGTCATATAACTCATCTGCTCGTTCATGTTTAATCAGTGAAAGCACTTTATCCATTTCTTGTTTCCAGTCATTCATTAACTGAATTAATACGTTTTTATTATGTATTAAGATGTCCCGCCACATGGAAGGACTGCTTGATGCAATCCTAGTAATATCTCGGAATCCACCTGCTGCTAACCTTGTAACAAGCTCATGTCTTTCACTAATGTGATCTGCCTGGTGCACTAACGATGCTGCAACTATATGTGGCATATGGCTAATGGCACCTGCCAATAAATCATGCTCCTCTGGAGAAATAATTAGAAACTTTGCATTTGTTCCTTGGAGCCATTTAAGTAACTCTTGAACCACTTGTTCCTTAATACTTTCGTGAGGAGTTAGTAAATAAAAGACATTTTCAAATAGAATAACTTTGGAAGCAGAGACACCACTTTTATGGGATCCAGCCATCGGATGGCCCCCAATAAAAGTAATACCTTTGTCCAATAACACTTGCGATTTATTTGTAACAACAGATTTTGTGCTTCCGACATCTGTAATTAGTACATGTTGTTTTAACGCTAATGTCGAAAGCAAATCGATGATTTTTTCTGTTTCTTTTACAGGAGTTGAAATAATAATGAGATCAGCAGTTTGTGCTCCTGCCTCAATCGTTGATGCTATTTCATCAATAACCCCTAGCATTTTGGCTAATTTTAAATTATCTCGGGAAATATCATATCCAAAAATAGTACTTTCTGGATGTTCTTTTTTTATACATAAAGCCAACGATCCACCTATAAGTCCTAAACCTATTATGAAGACGCGACCATTCATCCTATCACCGCCTTCTTTTCCCATCATTATTTCGCGACTTTCTGTTCAGCAAGAAACTCCGTCATGACTTGAATCAATCCTTCGTTCTCTTCTTTCGAACCAATTGTTATACGAACTGAGGTAGGGAAATTCAAAGGAACACCCGAACGAACTATATATCCTTTACTCATTAAATATTGGAACACTTCATTTCCATCGATTTTAAAATCAACTAAGAGAAAATTCGTTTGGGATGGAAAGTATGTTAAATTATTTTCTTCACAAAAACGGTATAATTGCTCTAATCCTTCTCTGTTTTTCCGTCTACAAGTTTCTACAAACTCCTGATCCTTTAATGCTTCTTCAGTCGCAATTTGCCCTAATGTATTAACGTTAAAAGGTTCTCTAATTGGATCTAAAGTGTTTAATAGAGTGGCATTTGCTACTCCATATCCAACACGGAAGCTTGCAAGACCATATATTTTTGAAAATGTTCGTAGCACAATAAGATTGCTGAATTTTCTTGTCAGAGAAATAGAATCATAATAATCATCCGCAACTACATATTCGAAATACGCTTCATCTAATACCACTAAGACATCTTCTGGTACCTTTTCTAAGAAAGAAACTAATTCATTTTCTGGAATATATGTACCAGTTGGATTATTAGGACTACATAACCACACTACACTAGTATTTTCATCTATTTCAGCAAGCATCGCAGGTAAATCATGCTCTGCTTTTTCTGTTAGGGGCACTTCTCTAACCTCTGCACCATCCACAATTGCATTATGCTTATATTGACCAAATGTATGACTAGCCATTACAGTATTTAATCCCGGTCTAAGTAGAGCTCTTGAAATCATTAATATAATTTCATCCGATCCATTACCAAGCACTAACTCTTCTGGTGTTACTTTTAGAAAATCAGCAAGCGCATAGCGTAAGTTTGTAGCATATCCATCTGGATATAAAGCATACGATCCATCTACTTTTTTCAATGCCTCTAAAACTTTCGGAGAGCTTCCAAAAGGGTTTTCGTTGGAGGCAAGTTTTACAATTCGGTCTAAATTAAATTGTTTTTTTACTTCTTCAATCGTTCTACCTGGTTGATAAGCTTTTAAACTTAAAAGCTGCTGTTTCCACTTCATTTTCTTTCACCCCAAAAAATATTTATTGTTTTGTTAAATCTGGTCTTAATTGAATTGCCTTTTCTAAATAAATATGTTGAATCTCATCCTGACAAAGTTCTGTATTCCAATGCATCATAATTCGAATACACTTCTCTAATGAATTGGGAACTGCTATTTCCTTCATACACATTACTGGAACAAATATCCAATCTTCTTGCATACGAATCACTTTTGCAGGAAAAGCTGCATTAATGTCATCCGTTACTGATAAAAATACAGAGGCAACATCGCTCGCTTTAATTTGATTGGAGTTTATCATTTCATTAAAAAGGCTTTCTGTAGCTGATAATATCTCTGCCTCTACATTATTTTCAACCGTAATAGCTCCCCTAACTCCTCTAATCATCTACTTCCCACCTTTAAATATAGCTAATTCTTCTCTAATTTCCGCTTCACCTATTTCTACTAAAACAGGTTTACCTATTTCTTTTAGTAAGACAAAACGGATTGTTCTATTAATCGATTTCTTATCTTGCTTCATTCGATTAATTAAATTGTTTATTTCTAAATCCACTGGAATATCACAGGTATAACCAAGTAATTGGAGCCACTTTATGTATTCCTCCATTGAAAAGGCTATATCATATTTCTTCTTGCTTAACCTTAATGCAAAAATCATTCCGATAACAACAGCTTCCCCATGCGTAAATTTACCATACCCCATCTCCGCTTCAATTGCATGCCCAAGCGTATGACCAAAATTCAAAAAAGCTCGTATATTTGATTCTCTTTCATCTTTCTCTACAATAGATCGTTTAACTAGAATTCCCTTTTCTAGTATTTCAGACCAATAAGCTATGTCTACTTTTGATAAGTTATTTATATTAGTAGTCAAATCTTGATAAAACTGTGAATCACTTATTAATGCATGCTTGATCACTTCACCAAACCCTGAACGTAGCTCCTGAATTGGCAGAGTAGACAAAAAAGTTGTATCATAAAAAACCGCTTCTGGCTGATTAAAAACACCAATCATATTTTTTCCAAGAGGATGATTTATCGCAACTTTTCCACCAACAGCACTATCATGAGCTAAAACAGTTGTAGGTATTTGAATAAAGGGAATACCTCTCATGAAGGATGCAGCTACATAGCCAGCTAAATCCCCAACTGCTCCACCACCTAATGCCAAAACTAGTGATTTTCTATCTAAATGTTGTTCTAGCATATAGGTGAGGCAAGCATAAAAAACATCGAATGATTTTGCCTTTTCCCCTGCAGGTACTGTATATGTTATAACAGGGAGAGTGGAAAGTTCTTTTTCTACTGTTGCTAAATGTAGCTTCTTTACGGATTCATCTGTAATAATCAATATTTTCGTTACGTCTTCAAATTTGCTTTGAATAAACGAATGTAGTTGTTTAATGACATGTTCCCCAATCCACACATCATATTGTTTCGACGAAGTTTGAATTGAAACAGTGGGCATTAGAATTCCCTCGCATGTTTGTTATGCTCTCTAATATTAGCAACAAGTCCTTCGAAACGATCAGAATAAAATTGATCAACGATAGCTGAAGCAAGCTCCCATGCAATAGCATGCTCTGCAACAACTGAAGCTGCTGGCACTGCACAACTATCACTCCGTTCAATACTTGCTGTAAACTCTTCTTTCGTATCAATATCAACACTCTTTAATGGTTTATAAAGTGTCGGAATCGGCTTCATAACCCCTCTAACAACAATTGGCATGCCATTTGTCATTCCACCTTCTAAACCACCTAAACGATTCGTTCTTCTAGAATATCCTGTTTCTTTATCCCAGATAATCTCATCATGGACTTCACTTCCTGGCTTTCTCGCCGCTTCAAAACCAATACCAATCTCGACACCCTTAAATGCATTAATACTCATTATGGCACTAGCAAGCTTCGCATCTAACTTTCTATCGTAATGAACATAGCTGCCGACGCCAATTGGCATACCTTCCACAACTACTTCTACTACGCCTCCAATAGAATCACCACTTGCTTTCGCTTCATCAATCGCCTTCATCATTTCAGCGCCTGCTTGTTCATCTAAACAACGGACAGGGGAATTCTCTGTTATTTCCCTAAGCTTCTCGATTGATGCATAATTCGTAACATTGGATTTCACTCCGCCTATTTCCACAACATGGGAAGCAATTTTAATCCCCAATAAAGAGAGCAGCTTTTTCGCAACTGCACCAGCTGCCACCCGAACGGTCGTTTCACGTGCGGACGAACGCTCTAATACGTTTCTCATATCTCGATGACCATATTTAATAGCACCGTTTAAATCAGCATGGCCTGGTCGTGGACGGCTAATTTTCCGCTTAATTTCATTTGCTTCTGCTTCATCGATTGGCTGTTGACCCATAATTTTAGTCCAATGTTTCCAATCATTATTTTCTACAATTAAAGAAACAGGTGAACCTAACGTATAACCATGTCTAATTCCACCACCGATTTCCACGGTATCTGTTTCTATTTGCATTCTTCTTCCTCGACCATGGCCTTTTTGTCTTCTAGCTAATTCTTCATTTATATCTTCCGCTAATAAAGGCATTCCAGCAGGAAGACCCTCTATAATAGTAATTAGTTTGGGACCATGCGATTCCCCAGATGTTAAGTATCTCATATATAAATCCTTTCTCCCTTCAACGCTTTAAAGTAATTATGTTTCAATATAACATACCTATCCAGTTATGAATAGAGAAAAATCTAAAAATCTTTGCAAAATCATCTAAATCTCTTGTAAATTCAAAGGATGACCATACAGTATTTATTTAAACAATGGCAAAACAACGGGATATTCTTGTGGTTGTTTTGCCATTGCTTATATTTTACGATAGAAGAAAGTATCTGCTGTTTCTAAGCCATACTTTGCGGGTGTAAAAATTTGTTCTGTACTACCGACAAAGAAAATCCCACCAGGTCTTAAGGCTTGAGCGAATTTGTGATAAAGCAAATCTTTTGCATCCTCTGTAAAGTATATTAAAACATTTCGACAAACGATTAAATCGAATGGGCCACCAAATGAATCCGCCAATAAATTCTGTTTTTTAAATGTGACGTTTTTTTTCACTTCGTCCATTATTTTATACATCGAGCCTTGCTGTTCAAAATACTTATTCTTTTGCGCCACTGGCACTTCATTTAATGCTCTCTCTAAATAAACGCCATTTTTTGCACGTTCCAATGCATTAGCATCAATATCTGTTGCAAGGATTTGAAAATCCTTTGCCTTCATTTCATTGGAAAGAAGCATTGATAATGTATATGGCTCTTCCCCTGTCGAGCAAGCAGCACTCCATACCTTCATCTGCGCTTTAGCTTTAAGGAGATCGGGCAATATATTTTTCTCTAAAACCTCCCACCGTTTATAATTACGATAAAATTCAGAAACATTAATTGTCATCCGATCTAATAACTCGTCCAATAAATTCTTATTCGTATGTATTGCTTTAAAATAATCTGCAAAAGAAGTAAAACCCCTTTTTTCATAAAGAGATGTCAACCTTCTTTTCATTTGTGCCTCTTTATATAAAGACAAATCTATTCCTGATAATCTATAGAAATTCTTAATAAAATCTTGAAAATCCTTCTCCATGTAATTTCCTCACAACCATCATAAAATCAACTTCTTTTTTAGTATATACGATTTTCCTCAAAAAGGGCCAAATTTTATTCCGATAATTCATATAATTAATCGAAATGTGGAGGGCACCCGGTTTGGGGCGTGTGGGATGGAGCGACCATTCCTGAGATAAAGGAAACACGATGAACGCTACCTGATAATATCGTTTATCCACATATAAATAGCTGTCCTGATGAACAGGACAGCTATTATAACCAAAAGTTAGTAAACCCAATTATCTAATAATTTATGATACTCTACTAATTCTTCCTCATCGAAAAATAGGGATATTTCTCTTTGCGCACTTTCTTTTCCATCAGATCCATGAATTATATTTTTATGTTTTACTACTCCAAAATCGCCACGAATGGTACCTGGCAAAGCTTCTAGAGGGTCTGTTTTCCCCATCATTATTCTCGATTTTGCGATAACTTCCTCTCCTTGCCAAACCATTGCAAATACAGGACCAGAAGTGATAAAATCTACTAATTGTGTAAAAAACGGCTTACCTTTATGTTCTGCATAATGCTGTTCTGCTAAATCTTCCGAAATATGCATAAGCTTTGCTCCAACGAGTTGGAAACCTTTTTCTTCAAACCGGGCTATTATTTTCCCCATTAAATTTCTTTGTACACCATCTGGCTTTACCATTAGAAATGTTCTTTCCATAAGCTCACTCCTACCATATGTATTAGACTAGCAAAAATGGTTATTCATGAAAAGAACTTAACACAAAAATTCGAATTTTGCAAAAGAATATTTAAACGCTTTCATATGTAATAGGTACTGTTACAATTGCTAAAATTTACGTTTACCCAAATATTTTGCTATATTAGCTAGTGCCGATTTGGCTTTTCCATTCGGCAAATCACGAATAGTTAAGAGGGCCTTATTTAAATACAGGTCACTTACTTGAAGAGAACGATCGATTGCATCTGTATTTTTAATGCTTGTAATAACCTCTGTTAATTCCTGTTTTGACATTGCTTCATTGACAGTGATTATTTTTTTGCGAACCTCTTCATTTTCCATTGCAAATAAAACAGGCAATGTAATATTTCCTTGAAGTAAGTCCCCGCCTGCTGGCTTTCCTAATTCTTTTTCTGTCCCAACAAAATCTAGTACATCATCTATGATTTGATAAGACATACCAACATAGTACCCGAATTGATGCAACTTTTGCTGGAATTCTTCTTCAACATCCGAAACAATCGCACCTACTAAAGAACTTGCTGAAATTAATAAAGCCGTTTTTCTTTTTATTCTCCGAAAATAATCTCTAATATTTTGATCAAAACGATATTTGTCTTTTATTTGCTGAATTTCGCCGATACAGACTTCCACAATTGTATTAGCAAGTACTCTGTGGGCATCAGACTTATTAATATCACTCATAATTTCCATTGACCGAGCAAAAATGTAATCCCCTGTATACATCGCTACTTTATTATCCCATTTTGCTTTAATAGTAGGCTGACCTCTTCTTAAATCAGAATCATCTATTACATCATCATGAACTAATGATGCCATATGAATTAATTCCAATGAAACTGCTGCTTTTTTTATTTTATGGATATCATAATTTCCAAATTGCCCTGCAAGCAATACAAATATCGGACGTATTCTTTTTCCACCTGCTTGTAGTAAATGCAAGGAAGACTCACGTAATATAATAGAGTTTGCCTGTACGGTTTCTTCTAATTCTCTCTCAATTTTTTCAATATCCGAATTCAAAAATGAGTACATCATTTTTAATTTCACCAACTACTCACCCAACTTGTATCCATATTTTAAAATAATTATGTATTTCCTTGACATTATTTCTAGTTCTTTTTTCTTATAGTAGCCTTTAATATACTTTCCATTTTTGCTAAAACAGCGGCGAACCTTGTTAAACATTTTCTCCACTTCTATTTAGACTACTCCAGCTATTCCCATATCTAAATAAAATTTTTAAACAGCTAAAAAGCTTTTCTCCCTTACAGGACTTTCATCACTATTGAGATTATTACTTATAACCAAAATGAACTGCAGCAACACCGCCAAAATAAGCTTTATATCCTACTCTCTTTAATCCTGATTCTTCAAACATCATAGCTAGTTCTTTCATACCTGGGAAATCTCGCGCTGATTCCTGTAGCCATGAATATTCCTTATAGCTTTTAGCAAAAAGTTTACCAAAAATCGGCATAATATATCTAAAATACATATAGTAGCCTTGTCTAAAAAATGGCATTGTTGGTTGCGATGTTTCTAAACAAACAACCATCCCTCCAGGCTTTACTACTCTTCTCATTTCTTTTAAAACAGTTAAGTAGTCTGGAACATTACGCAAACCAAAGCCGATTGTTACAAAATCAAAATGATTGTCTGCAAAGGGTAACTCCATGGCGTTGCCGTGAATTAGCTGTATATTTTTATACTCAGCTGTTTTTTGCTTTCCTATGCTTAGCATATTTTCACTGAAATCAAGACCAATCACTTCCCCGTTAGGGCCAACTTGCTCTGCTAGGCTAATTGTCCAATCAGCTGTTCCGCAGCATACATCCAAACATGCTGAACCTTTAGGCACATTCATTCGCTTCATCGTGTCTTTTCGCCATAATTTATGCTGCTGAAAGCTAATTAACGAATTCATTCTATCATAATTCCCATAAATCTTTTCAAATACATTATGTACCTTTTCTTCTTTAGACTGCTGCTCTTGCATTATTATTTACCCTTCCTCTACGTACAATTGTTGTTTGCTTAGTTTATTCAAAAATCGATAGGCGGTTTCTCTAAATTCTTCTTGCAATGCTGGAAGACTATTTAACAACTCTTCTACACGTAAACTTGCCTCTTTTATATATTTATCCATCATTGCATCTTTATTATTTTTAGTTATTGAATTTAATTTATTTTTATTCTCATACTTAAAAAAAGCATCTACTACCATTGAACTATTCGTTTGATCAAACAACTCTTTTTCTTTGCAAATTCGATGAAGAAACAAAAATTCTTCCACAAAAGCTTTCCATCCATCCATTTGATAGTAGTCGACTAGCTTTTGGATTAATGCTCCTTCAATATCTTTTAGACTTTTTATTAATTGCTCTATTCCCTTTGCGCTATGATGGTAGAAGAATATTTTATTCTCATTAATCACTTTAATGCCTTCTGCTAAAAACTTAAGCATTTTAAAGTCTTCTATTTCAGCTAATATTTTATAGTATTGCCCACTGTATAAATCCCCTGCTAATACCGTTAATTGTCTACTTCGTTCATTTCCCTTATGCATCTTATCATTTGTAACGAGCTCATGGGTATCAAGGGCAATCTGAATAAGTGTAATTGTTGTTGCATAGGTAATAATATCCTGTTTTTTTACATTTGCCTGTAATAAGACTGTTATTGTTAGTAAAAGCTTATGTTCATCCAAAATTGGATTTGGTATATGTTTTTGTAAATAATGATTGGAGGTTTTTTCAACTACTTTGATTTTTACACTCTCTATTAATTCTTGTATAGCCATAATATCACCCTTGTTCCCCATTTATTCCTCTTTCGCTATTATCTATTCATGCCAATCTCTAAAAACTGTCGAAATATTATTCTTTACCTGAATTATTCATAAAAACTTATTGACAAGCTATTGAATGCTTATTTATCACGTAGCACAGCTGAATTGTCATTCATCAAATAAATGAAAAAAGAATCCATTTCTGTTAGAGTTTAAGTAACCACACAAAAACACACAGAAAGGATTCTTTATATGGCTACTTTATCGCAATTAACTCTTGATTTCAATCGCAAAATTAAATTGTCAAA